>CALZJC010000155.1 GCA_945787525.1 Thermoanaerobaculia bacterium
CTCCCAAAGCAGGTGCGCTACCAGGCTGCGCCACGCCCCGACAAGGCTGAGCGAGTTTAGCACGGGGCCGGCCGAGCATTGAACAAGCCGGCGCACCCGGCGGCAAGCTAGAATTCTCGGGGTTCGCACGATGGCCGGCACACGATATGTGGTGATGGGCGCCGGGGAGGTCGGCTACCACCTCGCCCGTTCGCTGTCACAGCAGAAGCACGACGTTTCGGTCATCGAGGTCGATCCCCGGAAGCGCGAGCGGATCGAGGACGAGCTGGACGTCCTGGCGGTGGAGGGCAACGGCGCGCACCCCTCGGTGCTGGAGGCGGCCGGGGTCAGCGAATGCAACCTGTTCATGGCCGTGTCGTCGGCCGACGAGGCCAACCTGGCGGCGGCCCACGTCGCCAAGCACCTGGGCGCGGCGCGCGCCGTGGTGCGGGTCGGCATCGCCGAGGAAGCGATCACCCACCGGCGACTCTACGAGGAGGTCTTCGGCGTCGACCTGCTGCTGTCGACCCAGCTGCTGTCGACCACCCGGGTGCTCAACCGCATCCGCGGCCACAACACCGTCGGCGTCGAGTACCTCGCCGAGGGCAAGGTGCAGCTGCGCAAGATCCAGCTGGACGACGACTCGCCGCTCACCCAGAAGCCACTGGCCGAGGTAGAGATGCCGGCCGACAGCCTGGTGGTGGCCTACTTCCGCGGCGAGGACCTGATCATCCCCGCCGGCGACGACCGCGCCCGGGCAGGCGACGAAGCGTTGATCCTCGGCACCAGCGAGGTCATCGGACAGGTAGAGCGTCTGGCCTCGTCGAGCCCCGAGCTGATCGGCACGGTGGTCATCGCTGGCGCCGGCGGCGGCACCGGCCGCGCCGTGGCCAGCGGTCTGGGTCGCCTCGAGCGCGTTCAGGTCAAGCTGATCGAGCGCGACCGCCGGCGGGCCCAGGAGCTGGCTACCCGCTTCCCCCGGTACCGGGTGATCCACGGCGACGCCACCGACCTGCAACTGCTCAAATCGCAGCGCGTCGGCCGGGCGCGCTGCTTCGTGGCTTTGTCCGGGGAGGACGAGAACAACCACATGGCCTGCCTGCTGGCGCGCGAGCTGGGCGTGCCCCAGGAGCTGGCGCTCGTGCACCGCGCCGAGACCACCGAGCTGTGGGGCCGCCTCGGGCTGCGCGAGATCTTCAGCCCGCGCCAGCTCGCCTACGAGCGCGTGCGCGAGTACATCGACAGCGGCTACAGCGCCAACATCGTGTCGCTCAAGCGCGGCGCCGCCCAGGTGCTCGAGCGACGGCTGGCGGCCGCCAGCCCGGCAGCCGGTGTCACCCTGGCCGAGATGAGGCCGCCGCGCGGCCTGCGCGTCGGCGCCGTGCAGCGTGGCGACCGGGTGTTCGTGCCGCGTGGCAAAGACCGGCTCCAGGTCGGCGACCTGGTGATCCTGTTCGTCAAGGAGGACGAGCTGGACACCGTGCGGCTGCTGTTCCCGGGCCGGGACGTCCAGTGAACTTCCGGCCTCCCCTGCGCTTCCTGGGACGCCTGACCCTGGTACTGGCGGCTGCCGAGCTGGCTCCGTTCATCTGCTGTCTGGCGTTCGGCGAGATGGCCGATGCCAGGGCGTTCCTGATCTCTGCGCTGGTCGCCGCGCTGGCCGGCGGCACGATGATGCTGCTGGGCACCGGCGGCGGCGAGCTGTACCGCCGCGAAGGCATCCTCATCGTGGTGGGCGGCTGGATGCTGGCATCGGTCTTGGGCGCCCTGCCCTACATGCTCACCGGCACGCTGATCGGGCCGGTAGACGCGCTGTTCGAGTCGGCCTCGGGTTTTACGACCACCGGGTCGTCGGTGATGACCGACATCGAGGCGGCCGGCCGCGGGCTGCTCTTCTGGCGCAGTTTCACCCAGTGGTTGGGCGGCATGGGCATCATCGTGCTGTTCGTCGCGCTGCTGCCCGAGCTCGGTCCCGGGGCGCGCTTTCTCTACAAGATGGAGGTGCCGGGGCCGACGGCAGAAGCCCTGCAACCGCGGATCCGCACCACCGCCATGACGCTGTGGAAGATCTACCTCGGCTTCACCGTCGTCGAGACCGTGCTGCTCAAGCTGGCCGGGATGGACGTCTACGATGCGCTGACCCACACCTTCTCCACCATGTCCACCGGCGGTTTCTCGCCGCGCAACAGCTCGGTGGCGGCATTCGACTCGCCGTGGATCCACCTGATCATCATCGTCTTCATGATCTTCGCCGGCACCAACTTCTCGCTCTTCTACGGCATGCGCCAGCGCAAGAACTGGAACCTGTTCCGCGACGCCGAGTTCCGCATCTACATGTGGATCCTGGGTGCGGCGGCGGCGCTTCTCACCTGGGATCTGCTGCGCAGTGGCACCTACACCCAACCGTTCCGCGCCGTGCTCGATTCGGCGTTTCAGACAGCCTCGATCCTCACCACCACCGGTTTCGCCACCGCCGACTTCGATCGCTGGCCGGTCTTCGGCCGCATGCTGCTGGTGGTGATGATGTTCATCGGCGGCTGCGCCGGCTCGACCTCGGGCTCGATGAAGGTGATGCGCATGGCGATCGGCGTCAAGTCGGCGCTGCGCGAGGTGCGGCTGATCTTCAGCCCCAACACCATCCTGGCCGTCTTCATCCACCGCAAGGCGGTGCCGGACTCGGTGGTGCGCAGCGTGGCCGGCTTCTTCATCCTCTACCTGTCGACCTGGGCGCTCGGCGCCCTGCTTCTGTCGCTCGGCGCCCCCGACCTGATCACCGCCGCGACCGCCTCGGCTGCCTCGATCGGCAACATCGGTCCGGGCCTGAGCATCGTCGGCCCGACCCAGAACTTCGCCGTCTTCAACGCCGCCGAGAAGAGCCTGATGATCCTCTTGATGTGGCTCGGCCGGCTCGAGGTCTACTCGATCGCGGCGCTGTTCACGCGCGCCTACTGGCGGGCCTAGCCTGCCTTCGCGCGCCGAGATCCTGGATGAGCCCTGGTGAGCGGGTCGAGACGCCGCCCGGCAACCCGGCCGGCGACATCTCACGCCTGAGTCGTGCCCTGCTGTTTCCCGGGCCGCTGCCGCCCCTCAGCCATTTCGGCGTGACGCTGCTGCGGCACGTGGTGGCCACCGGGCTGCGCTCGGCGCTCCACCGGCTGGGGTTGCCGCTGATTCCGGCGGCGCCCGTGGGCATTCTCGCCCTGCGGCTGTATCTCGATCGCGACGCCCTCCGGCGGGAGCTCCAGGGCGTGCCGGGCGCCGCCGAGGCGATCGGCGCCCTGATCGACCCGGCCGGCGTCGCCGAGTCGACCCCCGGCGGCGCGCGGCTGGCAGGAGCGGGGCTACTGCACCGCTTGCGGCTACGGCGCCCAGCGGCGCTGCGCCCGCCGGCGGCCCGGAGCGACACTCCGCTCGACGAGTTCCGCCGCACTCTCTCGGCTCTCCTGCCGCCCCTGAGCGACGCCCTCCTGGCCGAGCTGCTGAGTGTGCTGACACGCCGCCGAGAGCGGGCGGCCGGGCGCTCTCGGCCGCCCTGCCTGGGCCGCGAAGCCTGGCGCTTCCGCACCGGCCGCCCGGCACGCCTCGACTGTCTGGGGCCGCCCGAGCCCCTCCTGCCTTCCTGGGCGGCAGCGGATGCGCCAACGGCAGCCGCAGCCGCAGGGGAGCCGGCACCCCGGCATCGAAGTCGTGGACGCTTCCGCGAACAGTACCGGGCGGCGCTCGATCTGCTGACGCCGAGCTATCGGCGCCTCGCCGAGCGGGCGGCCGCCAGCGGCCTTCTCGACGATCCCTCCGACGCGTTCTTCCTACCCCTCGACCTGGCCGAAGACCTGGCCGCCGAGCGCCGCCCCGACTGGCTCGCCTCGGCCGTCGCCGCCAACCGCCGCGAGTACATCTCGCACCGCTCCAGACCGTCGCCCCCGGACCTGATCGACCCGGCCGGCGACACCGACGCCCCACCCGAAGCCTGGGACCTCTGCCCCCTCAACCCCCTGCCCTGAGCCCGGTGAGTCTGCCGGCTCCGCCTCCGCCACGCAATCGGAACAGCTCGAGCCGGGCCCCTGGAGGACCTACCCCTCGACTCCTCCTGCCGGCCGGCCCCGACGGGTTGACGGTCCCGCCGCGTACCGCCCGTCGACCGGCGCTCAGGCGAAAAGCGTCGGCACCTCCGGCTCCGGCGGCGCCTTGTCCTCGCCGACCACCTTGCCCCCGGGCAGCTGATACCGCCGCCGCCCGAGATGCAGCAGACAGCGGTCACGCCCGCGCCGCTTCGCCTCGTACAGCGCCTCGTCGGCCAGCAGCAGCAGCTCCTTGCCCGAGTCCACGTACAACTCGGGGTAGGCCGCCACACCGGCGCTGATCCGCAGCGGGATGCGCTTTCCCTCGTGCAGGAAGACCGTCGAGCCAACCGCCTGCCGGATGCGCTCGGCAACCGACAGAGCGGTCTGGCCGTCGCCGCGCTGCAGCACCACCGAGAACTCCTCGCCGCCGTAGCGGGCGCACAGGTCGGTGTCGCGGCGGCAGCTCTCCAGCACGTCGGCTATCTTGAGCAGGGCGCCGTCGCCAGCGAAGTGGCCGAAGCGGTCGTTGATGCGCTTGAAGCGATCGATGTCGCACATCACGACCGCCATCGCCGAGCCGTCGTGACGGCAGGCGCTATAGGCCTCCTCGAGCCGCGCCTCCAGCACGCGCCGGTCGGGCAGGCCGGTAAGGTGGTCGCGCTTCGCCTCGTGCTCGGTCAACGCCTTGCGGATCGAGATGGCGATCTGCGGCAGCAGCGCGTCGAGCAGCTCCACCGAGGTCGGCTCGAGCCGCCGCGGGTCGCACCACAACCGCAGCCGGGCGAGCAGGTCATCCTGATCGTCGCTCAGCTCGCGCTTCAGCACCTTCCAGCCGGTGCGTCGGTGGATCCCCGGCAGCGCCGGAGGCGCGTGCTCGGGCTCCGCCTTACCCTCCTCGAGTCCGCCCCGGCCCTGGGCGCTCCAGCTGCGCACTCCACCATCGTGCTCGCGCATCTCCAACTGGAACCAGCCGAAGTTCAGCACCCTCCGGCACTCGGCGAACACCTGGCCGGCGACCGCCCTGAGATCGCCGGTGCCGTCACCGATCCGCTGAACGGCAAGCGACACCTCGTGCAGGTCGCGGATCCGCGCCACCGCCAGTCGGCGGCGGTGGGCGTTGCGCGCCAGCTCAGCGGCCAGCACGGCTACGCCCACCAGCGGCAGCATGCCCACCAGCCAGCCCACCGAGGCGGCCGCGGCGGCGGCGGCCGCGCCCAGCAGCCAGCCGGCGGCGTCGAGCGACAGCCGCGGCCCCAGCACGTCGATCGGGCGCCGCGGCGGCGGCCCCCAGACCGCGGCGCTGGCGCAGAGCGCCGCCAGGGTGACAACAAACGCGCCGGCAGCGACAAGATGCCAGGCCGCGGAGCCGCTCGCCAACCCGGAGGCAAGGGCGACGAAACCGGCGGCGCAGCCCGCCAGTACCACGCGGCCGGTCGCCGCCGTGAGCCGCACCAACGTCGTGCGCTCCAAGCGCGGCAAATCTCCCGCCAGAAGCAGGCGGCGCAAGCCCTCCCGTAGCAGAAAGACGGCGCCGCCAAACAGACCGGCGCTCACCGGGCCAAGGGAGAGCAAGGCCGCCGGCAGGGCCACTGCGCCGAGGGCGAGGGTGCCCGCGCCGTAGGGCAGATAACTGCCGGCGGCGGCGCCAACCACGATCAGCAGCGCCAGCACCCAGGGAGCCGGAACCGCCGTCGCGGGCTGTCCGGCGCTCCACCACGGCACCACCATCAGGAGCAGCGCCGCAGCCAGGGCGGGCCAGGCGACGACGGCCACTCCGCGCAGCGTGTAGGGTTCGTGCATCCGCCGCGACCGATGGTACGCCGCCAGCGGCCGTCCCGCAATGAGACCCGCACAGTCCGACGATCGCCGCCTGCGGCCCGAACTGATGGACGACCCCGCCCTCGGCCTGGCGGAGACCGAGCGCGCCCTGGCCGATCTCGATCGGGTCACTTTCTGGTCCGGCGGCCTGCTGCCGGCGCGCCACACGCTGGCCCGGCGGTTGGCGACCGGGCCGCGGCGGCAGGCTCTGCTCGACCTGGGTACCGGCAGCGGACTGGTGGCGGCCAAGCTGGCCACCACCGCCGCCCGCGCCGGTGTGCGCCTGCTGACGGTGGGCTGCGATCGCAAACTGTCGCACCTCGTCTACGGCCGGCGACGCGGCCATCGCCAGCTGCGGGTGGTGGCGCGAGCCGAGGAGCTGCCTTTCGCCGGCGACGCTTTCGACTGGTCGCTGTCGACCCTGTTGCTGCATCACTTCGACCGGGCGGAAAGCCTCCTCGTGATCGACGAGATGAGGCGCGTGGCCCGGGCGGGCGCGGTGGTCATCGATCTGCGCCGTTCGCGGCTGGCGTCGCTGCTGTTCCGGCCGCTGGCGGCGCTCCTGCGCATGGGAGCGGTCGCCACGTACGACGGCGTGGTCTCGCTCGAGCAGGCCTGGACGGCGGCCGAGATCGAACGGCTCGCCGCGGAGTTGCCGGTCGTCGAGCTGCGGCGCCGGTTTCCCTTTCGGCTCAGCCTGGTGATCGCCGCCGCAGCCGTTCCAGAAGACGGTCGGGCCGCTCCCGGCCGGCCGCGGCGGATGGTCTGAACCGGTCTCAGTCGAAGAAGAAGGGGCTCGACCAGGCGGTGCCGCCGTCGATCTGGCGGGCGCGCAGATAGAGATAGCCGCGCGGCTCCAGCCCGGCGATCTCGCGCCTCAACTCACAGTCGAACCGGCCGGCGCAATCGAAGGTCTCGATCGTGCCGCCCCAGCGCACCAGGTCGATGGCCTCGAGCGGCTCTGGCGCCACCGCCCGGACGGTAAGCGTCGCCCGTCGGCCGAGCTCGTCGGCCACCAGGACGGAGCCCATGGGCCGTCCCGCCAGCTCCGCGTGGAGGTAGATGCGCGGCCCGCTGGTGGCGTAGACGCGGCGCGCGCGCAGCGCCTCGAGCACCGCCTCGCGAGTCGCCTCCTCGGCCACGATCGCCGCCAGGCCGCCCGTCGGCGACATCAGGTGCGACAGCCCGGGGTGGCCGTCGTGCCCGTCGCCGCTGCCCACCAGACCGAGGCGATAGCCCCGGTCGAGAACGTCGCGTACGAAATTGCCCGGCACCGGGCTGTAGATCATGCCCGGCGTATCGGGCGCCTCGCTCGAGCCGTGCACCGAGACGACCTCGGTCACCGGTTCGAGCTCGGGGTCGGGCGGGTAGCTCCAGTTGGTGGCTATCGGGCCGCCGGCCGAATGGTGGGCAAAGGTCAGCGCCGGCCGACCGCGCAGCGCCCGCCAGAGCTGGGCCGGCGTCTCGTACGCCGGCTCGATCGAGCTGAGCACCTCGCCGCGGTCGTCGAAATAGAGCACGTGGCGGTGGCCATGCAGCCAGCTGGTCCACTCGTAGCCGAGCAGGGTGACGAATCGGCCCGGCTCGTGGAAGCGCGCGCCCTGGCGGCGGATCTCGGCCCACATCTCGGGGTGCCGCGACAGAGGGCGCAGCCCCCAGTGGTCATGGTCGGTGAGGGCGACGACGTCCAGCCCGGCAACGTCGCGGGCGTAGGCGAAGTAGTCCTCTGGCGTGCCGGTGCCATCCGAGAGGTTCGAGTGACCGTGCAGATCGGCCCACAGCACTCGCGGCGAGCCGGGTGCTACGACCAGGGGGTTGCTTCTGCCCACCAGGCCGTCGACCGTCGCGGCCTCGATCCGCCAGACACCGGCCCGGCGCGCTCTCACCTCGACGACGCCGCGGCCCTCGGCGAGCGCCAGCCGATCGACGTGATCGAGGGCGTCGCCCGGCCCCGACAGCTCGATCTCGCCGGACGGGGCGCCCGCCGCGTTGCCCCGCGCGTCGAGCGTCGCCAGCGTCAGCCGCACCGTTTCGCCCGGCCGCGCCACGGTCGGCAGATGCAGCGTCAGACCCGCCGGCGGGCCGGCGGCGATCGTCACCTCCGGGGGCTGCGCCAGCAGACCTCTGATGCCGTCGCCGTCGCCGTCGACTCCGATCCAGAATCGCGAACGGCGCTCTGCAAAGCGGTCGGCGCGAGCGCCCAGCGGGCCGGCGCCGTAGACGATCCGCACCCTCTCGCCGGCGGCCAGCGCACGACCGGCGATGCGGATGCCAAGCAGGCCCGTGTCCAGCGTGACCGGTTCCAGCTCGACACCCGCGGCGGCGGTCGTCGC
>CALZJC010000156.1 GCA_945787525.1 Thermoanaerobaculia bacterium
AATCGGTGGCGGTCTTGCCCTTTCGCCGTGGCAGCGGCGTTGCGTCGTGCTGATCGATGAAGTAGGGGAACGAGATGGTCTCCTCGGCTGCATCGTAGAGGGCGACGAAGAAGTTCTCGGCGAAGACGACCCGTCTCAGGCAGTCGTGGAGGTGCTTCAGCAACTCGTCCAGGTTGTCCGTGACGGCCACTCCACGGGCGATCTCGGACATGATCTGGCGCTCGATCTCGGTGCGCCGCACGTCGCCGATGAGGGAGACGGCAGCGAAGCTACCTATGAAGGTCCCCTCCTCGTCGTAGAGCGGCTGGGGTGAGACACGCACCAGCTCCTCCCCGTGCCTGGCGAGCATCTGGGTCTCGTAGGGAGCCGCGCTCCCAGCCCTCCTGAGCCTGAGCTGCTCGTCGAACTCGGCTTGCCAATCGGCGGCGATGAGAGAGCGCGTCGGCTTGCCGATCAGCTCCTCCGGCCGATAGCCGAACGTCTCGGCGAACGATCGGTTGACGTAGATCAGCCGGCCGTTCTCGTCATGGACGGCAATGCAGTCGACCATGGAGTCGACAAGATGACGGAAAAGGTCAGGTTCCATTGAAGCACCTACACTCGCAGGGCCCGGAATCACACTCGAGCTCGATTCGAATCAGGATACCCCACCGGCGCCGATCTCAGAGCGACCCGGCGCCACATCCCTCGGTGCCTGGTACCCTGGCGCCCGGCGGCAGCCTGCAGACCGTCTTCACCTGCGCATCTCATGAGCCACCGAACGATCCTCCTCATCGACGACTCCCGGCTGGTCCGGAAGATGTACCGGCATCGCCTGATCGGCGACTCCTACCGCATGCTCACCGCGGAGAGCGGCGAGACCGGCCTCGAGGTCCTGCAGCGGCAGACGGTCGACCTGATCTTGCTCGACCTGGGTCTGCCGGGGATGAGCGGCATCGAGGTTCTCGAGAGAATCATGGACGACGACTCCCTGCGCAACATTCCCGTACTCGTCCTTTCCGCCAAAGAGCAGGAGACGTTGATAGAGCGCGCCCTGGAGCTCGGCGCCCAGGAGTTCATCTCCAAGGCGATGACGCCCGTGGACAAGGTCGTCGAGAGAATCGGTGCCGTCCTGGCACACGACCGGCCCGCTCAGGAGCCCCGCCACTTCCGCCTCGCCCTCGACCCGGTGTCGCTCGACGCGCACGACCTGGCGACGGCTCTCGGCCTCGACTGTCTGGCCTGCGCCAGGTGCGGCTCGAGCCTGATCGTCGAACTGACCCCGCACGCGGTCAGGGACCTCCACACATCGCAAGAGCTCGCCGCCAGGATCATCTGCGCGAAGTGCGACGACCGGTGACAGCCGGTCGACCGGCTGGGCGGCAGATCGACGGCCGAATACAATGCTGGAGAGATGACCGGCACCGGCCCCTCGCAGGTCACGCGGCTGCTCGAGGCGCTCTCCGCCGGTGATGATTCGGCCCTGGACGAGCTCACTCCTCTGGTGTACGAGGAGCTCAAACGGCGCGCCCGGCGGCATATGCAGAGAGAGAGCGCCGGCCACACGCTCAACACCACGGGACTCGTTCACGAAGCGTTCCTCAGGCTGGCCGCGCAGCCGGGCGCCAGCTACGTCAACCGAGGGCAGTTCTTCGCCATCGCCTCGATGACCATGCGCCGCATCCTGGTCAACTGGGCGCGCGACAAGAAACGGCAGAAACGAGGCGGCGAGATGGTCAAGATCAGCCTCGAGGAGGCGCAAGAGCCGTTTGCCGACGCCGATCGCTAAGAGCTGCTGGCCATCAACACGGCGCTGCTGCGGCTCGCGGAGACGAGTGATCGTGCCGTCAAGGTCGTCGAGTGCCGTTACTTCGGCGGGCTGACGATCGAGGAGACCGCCGAGGCCCTTGGCATATCGGCGGCCACCGTCAAACGTGAGTGGACGCTCGCCAAGACCTGGCTCAAGCGAGAGCTCACCCGCTGACCCGCGCCAGCTTCTCTCTCGCCGCCAGGATCCGCTCGTGGCCGGCAGGTAGCTCGGTCTCGAGAATGCCAAGCGCCTTCGAATACGCGGCAACCGCCCGCTGCCGACGGCCGCTCTCGAGCTCGAGATCGCCTCGTACCAGGTAGGCGGGAGCCGCGTCCAGGTGGCCGTCCGGGAACTTCGCCTCCAGGGTCCCGATGGCGGAGCCGAGCAGGGCCTCGGCTTCGATCCGGTCGCCGTTCTCCATCAGTGACCGGGCCAGGACCGCTTGCACTTTGGCGGTTGCCGGGTGCGCCGGACCGGAGATCTCCAGGCGCGTCTCGGCCGCCTCGCGGTAGCTCTCCAGTGCCAGCTCGTCCAGGCCACTGGCGCGCTGGTTGTCGCCCAGCGCGACCAGAGCCCCGGCGAGGCGAGCCGCTCTGGCGCGCCGACCGCGCTGGATGGCGACCCCCTCTTCGAGAAGCTCTCTCCCCTGCTCCAACTCACCCCGGGCGGTCCGCGCCCTGCCCAGGTTGGTGAGCGCGATGCCGACCTGCGGATGGTCCCGATCGTGGGCCGCGATGCGCAGCTCCAGCGCCCGATGGAAGCGCTCTTCAGCCGTTTCGGGGTCCCCCAGCAAGAGCGCCAGGCTGCCAAGATGCGTCAGGCTGAAGGCCACGAACGGGTGCTCGGAGCCGTAGACGGCGGTGCGCACCCGCAGGGCTTCGCGATGGGTCTCGAGCGCCTTCTGGTAGTCGCCGTTGGCCTGATGGTAAGCGCCCAGGTTGTTCAGCTCGTGGGCGACCGCCTGGTGCACGTCGCCATGCGCTGCGCGCTGAATCGCCAGCGCTCGCCGGCCAAGTTCGGCGGCTTCGCCAAACTCGCCGCGCTGGTAGGAGAAGGTCGCCAGCGCGCCCAGGCTCGAGCCGATCGCGGGATGGTCCCCCGGCAGAAGCCGGCGCCGGATCCCGTACGCCTCCTCCAGCTTCTCCTGCGCCCGATCCAGGTCACCGCGGCTGCCCAGCACGAAGCTGTGCTGTTGCAGCAGATCGGCGACGCCAAGATCGTCCTCACCACGAAGCTCCCGGCGCACGGCCAGCGCTTCGGTCACCGCGGCCTCCGCGCTGTCCAACTCTCCGAGAGCCCTCAGCAGACCCGAGTACCGGTGGAGCGTCTCGACCAGGTCGAGATGACCTTGCGGAAAGGCCTCGCGCTGTCGCGCGAGAGCGCTTTCGAACAGGGGCCGGGCCTGCTGCAGGCGTGCCAGACTCACGTTGAGGCGCCCCATGACGGTCTCGAGCCTGGCCAGCACCTCGGGCTGGTCTTCGAGCTCACCCGCCAGCTCCGCCTGGGCGCGGTCGGCGAACTCCCGTACGGTCATCGAGTTGGCGTCGCTGGTGAGGCCCGGGTTGGACATGTCGAAGAGACCCACCAGGACATCGGCCACACGTTCCGCCTTCTCGGCCTCGGCGCGGGCCCGATCCCGTTCTTGGCGGGCCAGGTGCCCCTGCCACGCCGTTCCGGCCACGCCGGCGACCAGGAACAGGGTCGCCAGGCCCGACAGGGCGACCGCCACCGCGTGTCTCTGGACGAATCGCCGCACGCGGTAGCCAACCGTTTGCGGGCGAGCCAGAACGGGGCGCCGCTCGAGATAGCGCCCGATGTCCGCCGACAACGCCTCGGCGGACGGGTAGCGTGCCTCCGGCTCCTTGCGCAAAGCCATCAGGACGACGTTGTCGAGATCGCCCTCGAGCAGGCCGGGCGACAGCATCGGTTCCGCATCGCCGCCGCGGCGCACGACCGTGCTCGGCTTGTCGGGCTCCTGCTCGCGGACTGCCATGGCGACGGCGGCAGCCGCGCCGCTCACCCGATACGGCTTCTCACCGGTGAGCAGCTTGTAGAGCACCACGCCGAGCGAGTAGACGTCCGAGGTGGTCGCCAGCGGCTCGCCCCGGGCCTGCTCCGGCGAGGCGTACTCCGGCGTCAAGAGCCGCATCTCGGTGTGCGTCCGAGCCGACTGCGTGACGTCCGCGGCCGCCGGATCGAGCAGCTTGGCGATGCCGAAATCGAGCAGCTTGACCTGGCCGTCCTTCGACACCAAGAGGTTCGAGGGCTTCAGGTCACGATGCACGATGAGCTTGCGGTGGGCGTACTGGACGGCATCGCAGACCTGACGGAACAGCTCGAGGCGCGCCGCCACCGAAAGCCCGTTGTCCTGGCAGTAGCGATCGATCGGCAGCGCTTCGTCGATGTACTCGAGCACGAAGTAGGGCCGCCCGTCCTCGGCGATGCCGCCGTCGAAGAGGCGGGCGATGCAAGGATGCTCGAGCGAGGCCAGGATCTGCCGCTCGGCCCGGAAACGCGCCAGGATCTGCTCCGAGTCCATGCCGCGCTTGACCAGCTTGATCGCCACCCGCTGGCGAAACTGGTCGTCGTCCCGCTCGGCGAGATAGACGGTGCCCATGCCGCCGACGCCGATGCGCTCGATCACCCGGTAGGGGCCGATCCGCCGGGGATCCCGAACGCCAATGTCCGCCTCCTCGAGCTCGCTCAGCCTGGCTGCCGGCCGCTCCAGGTAATCGGGCTCCTTCTCGTGGGTCTCGAGAAGCGACCTCACCTCGGCTAGGAGAGCCGGCTCGCCGCCCACCGCCGTCTCGAGGAAGGCGTCACGCTCCTCCGGCCCGCAGGCCGTGGCCTGCTCGAAAACCTCGAGCGCCCGCAGCCACTGCTCAGAGTTCATCCGCCACCGTCACGGCAAGAGTAACGGTTCGATCTCGATCTGCAAGGCACGACCCCCTCGCCCATGGACGCACCGTTGGGGGCGAGATCGGCTCACCCGTCCCGGTGCGCTAGAGACAGTTCGCCGGAAGAGCACTGTCCGCGCCGAATTGTGCACCCGCTTCCACCTCGAAGCCGTTGCCGAGGGCGATCGACTGGCTGGCGCGAAAGACGATGTCGGCACTTCCCTGGATGATCACCGCTGGACCGGCGGTAACCGTCAGACAGGCCTCTCGCGATTGGGTGCCCGTCAGGGTCTCGCTCGAGACCGTCAGGTGATCGGGGAAGACGTAGGTGACCGAGACAGTCCAAGACGAGGCGGGCATCGTGACGGCGTTGGCCAGAGCGGTAGTCGAATCGTTGTCGGTGTTGGCCCAGCCCTCGACGACGAAGCCGGGGTCGGGGGCAGCCGCCAGGGTGATCGTCGCGTTCTGAACGTACTGTCCCAGCGGGCAACCGGCAGAGTTGTCGGGACTGGCATCCGGATCGGCACCGCTGCCGGTGTGCGTCAGGTTCAGGGCGTGGCAGTTGCCGCTGATGCCGACGTTGCTCGAAGTGACGTTGGCGGCGGGCTCCAGGACCAGGGGCGTATCGGTCGTGACGTCTTCGGCGGTCGAGCTGGACTCGGTCAGGTGGGTGATCTGGAACCGGACGGGCGGCGCGGCCAACGCTCCAGGGGCGATCTCGGTGACGAGGAAGTACCTCTTCGAGGCGCCGGCGACCAGCGCCAGATTCGGATCGCTGTCGGGCAGTGCGATCGTCTGACGCCCGGCGGTGAGCGAGAATGACTCCAGAGTCGTCACCTGGGTGTCGTCGGCGGCGTCGAACGCCTCCGACCCGTCGCTGTCGTACCAGAGCTCGACGCGTTCGATGAGCGCGTCCGCCTCGCTGTCGCTCAGAGGGTCGCCACCGGTCTCTTCGAGGAGTAGGTCGAGCGTAGCGAGCTCGATGTCGGCGGCGCCGCTCTCTCCCAGGTGGGACAGCGTGATCTCGAGCAGAGCCGCCTCTCCGCCCGGGCCGATCGTCGAAACCGGCATCGCCTCGGTCGCCAGCGCAAAGTGCGCCGAGAGGTTCTCGAACCAGACGATCCTCTGGCCACCAGTGACACCCGCGACGATGTCCGGATCCCCGTCTCCATCGACGTCCGAGACCGTGACGTGGGAGATGTCGTCTTCCGAAGCCGTGAGCTCGACCCCCGTCCAGTCGGTCGGCGCGTCGTTCTCGAGCCACAGCGCCTTGTCGTCCTGGCCGACGGTGAAGGTGAGTCCCAGATCACCGTCGAGATCGAAGTCGCCGAAGGCGATCCGTTCGACGACTGGCGACAGGCCGGCGTCGAACAGTGAGTAGGCGGTGGGCTGCGACCAGGAGGCGCCCCCGCCGTCGTTCTTGACGATCGTGATGGCCTGGATGTTGGCGTTATACGTCGCGATGTCCGGATCGCCGTCGCGGTCGTAGTCGCTCACCGCGACCGCGGACGCCGAGAGCCCCGCCGCGCCGTGGAACTCCCAGGAAACACCCGTCGAACCGTCGCAGCTGTCGTCGGAAGGCGTACCGTCGTTCTCCCACCAGGAGACCCTGTCCGTGCCCATCTGTGAGCTGGTAACGATGTCGAGATCCCCATCGCCGTCGACGTCGGCCGTGGCCGCCTGCAGCGGCGTTTCGGTGGCCGGCGAACAGGCGACCTCACGCCTGGTCCATGAGTTACCGAGGCCGCCACCCGTGCCGTCGCCCGGCGTGCCATCGTTCTCCCACCAGAGGATGCGATCCTCTGCAGGCGACACTCCGTAGACGTCCGGGTCCTTGTCCCCGTCGATGTCGGCGACGCCGATCGACGCATCAAGGCGGGTGAAGGTGCCCAGGGGCTCGATGACGTGCCGCGTCCAGGAGCTGCCGAGACCGCCGCCGTTGTCGTCTCCGGGCGTGCCGTCGTTCTCGTACCAGCGGAGCTCCTGCTGACTCGAACCCACCAGATCCAGGTGGCCGTCCTGATCCAGGTCGACGATCGCGGCAGTGAACAGGTCGGGATCGGGAGCCTTCGCCGAATCGATGTCATGCGCGGTCCAGGTCGAGCCGTCGCCGGCGGTGTTCTCGAACCACCGGGCGTCGGCCCCGGCCAGGTCGATGTCGCCGTCGCCATCGACATCACCGGCCGCGACCTGCCCCACCAGAGCCGTCGCGGCGAATACCAGGCTCGCCGGACCGAACTTGCCGGTGCGGACCGCCGACTCGTTGCGCCACAGGGCGACCTCGTCGATGCCCGACGCCGAGGCCAGAACGTCGACGTCGCCGTCGCGGTCGTAGTCGTCGGCGTCGACCGACATGGCGCCGGTGAACCCGGTCTCGACCGAGTGCTCGTCCCACGCAGCACCCGTACCGGTTAGATTCTCGTACCAGGCCACCTCCCCGGCCGCCTCTGCCGAGGCCAGCACGTCCAGATCGCCATCCAGATCGACGTCGCTCGCTCTCACGAAGTAGGCGCCGTCGAACGATGTGTCGATCGGATGCCGGCTCCAGCCGGTCGGGCTGCCGTTGTTGCGGTACCAGACGAGCTCGTCCGCCAGCTCGCCGGCAGCCACGACATCCGGCCTGCCGTCGCTGTCGACATCGGCGGCCGTCACCGATCGGGCGCCAAGGAGCGCGTCGTCCAGGGTGCGGCTTGTCCAACCCCCATCGGCCGGCGTGCCGTCACTCTCCCACCAGATCACCTCGTCGCTGGCAGATGCGGTGACCACCAAGTCCGGGTCGCCGTCTGAGTCGAAATCGGCTACCGCGACGCTCGTCGGCTCGTCAGGCGACCCGATCGAGCGCTCGGTCCAGCCGCCGTCGCCAGGGCTGCCGTCGTTCTCCCACCAGCTGAGCAGATTCGACGCCAGGACGGCGGCGACCAGATCCAGATCCCCATCGCAGTCCAGATCGACCGAGGTCACCGCCTCTATCTGCTCCACCGTGTTGGTGATCGACTTCTTGGCGCTCCAGGTCGTCGCGTCGCCGGCGGTGTTCTCCCACCAGGCGAGCTCGCCCGGGTGAGTCGTCGCGCCGTCGCACAAGACCGACTCACTGTCGCCGAAGAACGAAGTGGCCGCGACGTCGAGGTCACCGTCGCCATCCAGGTCGGCCACGTGAACGTCCCGGGCGCCGCAAAAGGAGTTGTCGATAGCGATTCGTGGCGAGAAGGTCCCCCCGTTCCTCCACCAGGCGATCTCCCCGGCCAGGCTGCCGGTGGATCCGGCGCCGACCGCGTCCAGATCGCCGTCGCCGTCCAGGTCGGCCCACACCACCGTCGCCGCACCGTCGAATGGCACCCCGGCCTGGCTCGCCAGGGTGCTCTTCGAAAGCGGCTGCTCGCCGGCCGACATCGGGCCGGGCAAGAGAAGCCACACACTCGCCAGAGCCGATGCGAGAGGGGCGCTTCTCATCCCCAATCGCCGGCCGAGCCGTCTTGGATTCACTGTGAGCACGTATTGGGTCAAGCGATGGCGGGACCTCTCACGGGGTGAGCCACCTCCCTCACCCCGCGCGGGCGGTGCGGAGCGACTCACGCCCCCAACAGACGCACCTCGGTGTGCTCGACAACCGCTCGCCCGAAACGCCGATCGTCGGTCAGCAGTTGGGCATCGAGCCGCTCGGCAAGCGCCACATAGGCCGCGTCATATACCGAGAAGTTGCGCCGCCGGACCAGAATCCGCTCGAGCAGATTGAGGTGTCCATGCCGCGTCAGAGGCAGATCACGCAGGTCGTCGATCAGGTTTGCCGCTCGCTCGCCTTCGAGACGCCCCGCGAGCAGTCCGCGGCGCAGCACGGCCATGACCTCGATATCGCACAGAGCCGGTGCGTGAAGATCATGTTCGCGGTCCACCAACAAGGGCCCGAGCTCCAAGCCGCGCGGGCTCCGCAGCAAGTACTCGGCCAGTGCCGACGCGTCGACGACAACCCGCTTCAAGAAGCTCCCCGCCGCGACCTCTCGGAGCGCAGAATCTCGGCTGCGCTCTCGCCAAGATCGACCGGTGCTCGGCTGCGCACCCTCTCGAAGACCTCCTCGGCCTCGGGCCGAGCGACCTCTCTCTCCAGTACCTCTTCAATGTAATCGGTGAGGGTCTGGCCGCGCCTCTTCGCGCGACGAACCAGCTCACGGTGGAGCCGAGAGGGAACATCGCGGACCTGGATCATCTTCGCCATGGGACCACGATGCCACATGCGATGCGCATGCGCAAACCCGTCATTCCGGGCGAAGCGGAGAATCCCCTTTCCACGACCCGAAGAGCGGACCGCCCTCGGAGTCGAACCACAGCGCCAGAGCGAGCTCGAGACGCGCCCGAGCCTCCTCGGGTGTCTTCCCGAAGCCGGTGCAAAAGCTGCGGTCCGGGGCCACGGCGACATACATCCCGAAGCGCTGGTCATAGCGGGTCTCGACCTTCTTCGCACTCATTCTTCCTTCCTCCTAGGGGGAAAGACGCGATTCGGCCGGCGGATCTTGCGTTCGCGAGGGGCCCGGACGCGGTGCCGAGACCCTCGCCGTCGGCCCCAGGATCGTCGCCTGGCACCCAACTTGGGGCACCCTGCTTGCTGGGATGCCTCTACGGACAGACCGACGGATCGAGCACAAAGGCGCTCGCGCCCGAGAAGGTGCTGTCGTTGCCGAGAACGATCAGGCTGCCGGCCGTGAAGGTCACGTTCTCTCCGACGCCCACCTCGAAACCGGCGCCGGTGGAGATCGAGCTGCTCGCCGCGTAGGCCGGCGAGGTTCCGTTGTCGGCGGCGGTCAGGACGTGGTCGGCGACGCAAGGCGGCGCCTCGATCACGGTGGTGACGACCGTGGAGCTGTTGTCGGCCATGTCCGGATCAGTCGTCGCGGCGGTCACGTCGGCGGTGTTGGAGATGGTGCCGGGGCCCGCATCGACGGTCACCGAGATCGTGTAGCTCGTGCCGGCCGACGCGCCAAGCGTGCCCAGTACGCAGCTCGGAACGCCGTTGGGGTCGTTGTCGCAGCCGCTCGTCGACAGGAACGTCACCCCGGCCGGCAGGGTGTCGGTGACCACCACCGATGCCGCCGGATCGGGTCCGCCGTTGACCAACGAGACCGTGTAGGTCAGCACACTACCGCTCGGCACGGGATCGACGCCGCTCGTCTTGGTGATCGAGAGATCCGCGCCCGCGGATTCGAGACTCACCGAAAGATCGTACATCTGGGCCGCGTTGTGGAGGCCGAAGATCCGCGCGAAGTAGGTCCCGGCCCCCTCGCCGAGCAGCGCCTCGACGATCGACTCCGGAACACCGGGCCCGCCGATGTTCGAGCTCGCCAGCACGTCGAGGCCCGAGAGACCGCGCAGCTCCACGCCCAGGTCGCTCTGGGTCAGAGCGTTGAAGCTCGAGCCGCTGTCGCACTGCGCCGTCTGTGGGCCCTGGAGGTAGGTCGTGCCGGTGGGCGTGATCGTGATGGTGGCCTTGGCCCCGGCTGGAGCGGCGAAGCTGTAGAAGTCCTGGTCCCCGTTGTCATCGATCGAGAGCGTCTGACGGACCACCGAGTCTTCCACCGCGATGGCGCCCAGCGAGGTAGCGGTCCCCACGGTGTCGTTCTCAGCCGGGAACTCGTCGCGGTCGCCGTAGCCCCGGTTGGCCGCCAGGATGTCGTCCTCCTGCGCTCCCAGGAAGGCCAGCGAGACGAACGGCTCCATCAGCTTGGTCTCGACCAGCGGACAGACGTGGCTGAAGCCCAGCCCGTGGCCGTGCTCGTGCTCGAGGACATTGCGAAAGCCCCGGTTCCCGGGCGGAGCGGGATCGTAGAAGCTCGAGTTGCTGGTGTCGAGAATCATGTCGCCGTTGTTCGGGAAGTAGTTGCAGCCGAGCACGTTGGCACCCGACTGGCCGTCGATGTAGTGGCCGCCGATCCGCACGTCGCCCCTCACGCCCAGAACCCCGGTCTCCCCCCAACTCCCCGCGAACGCCCCGTCGTCGGCCGGCTCGTAGACGTAGTCGACGCCGTTCAGCAGCCCCCAGTTGTCGAACGCCTGCTCGAAGATCGGGAACCACGGCCGCTGGGTCAGGTCGGAGCCACCGGGCCCGTCGCCGTGCAGGCCATCGAGAAAGCCGATCAGATTGCTGGCAGCGCCGGCGGTCTCGCCCGGCACCCCGCAGGTGAAGCCACTGCCCTGGGCCGCACCGTCCGGGATGAAGCTCCAGGTCAGGGTCATCGGGTCGCCCTGGCCGAGGAACGGCGGATCGGTGGCCGAGAAGCTCCAGCGGTCCGAGTCCCCGAACTGGAACCAAGACGGGTCGTCCGGAGGCGGCAGGTAGGCGCAGTGCCCCTGTCCCTCGATCTCCCACATGATCGCGATCTCCGGCTCGGGCGGCTCCTGGGCCGCCGGCGAGGCAGCGCTCACCAGAAAGGCGGCGGCGAGAGGCGGGAGGAGGCGCGTAGTCGCGGGCATGGCCGGGACCAACGATGGTCGAGCACCACCCTACCCAACCACCCCCCTGGCCTGCCGTTACGGGTTCA
>CALZJC010000157.1 GCA_945787525.1 Thermoanaerobaculia bacterium
GGTGGCCTAGCCTGATAGCCTTCAGGCCTTTCCAACTGCAGGCGTAGGGACGCGGTCCGGGCGCCGAAAGGAGAGATGGATCATGTCGAATCGATGGGGGTTTCTACTGCTCGCCGGCGCGCTGGCGATCACCGGTTGTCAGAACTGCGGCGGCCCCGACGAGGAGGCCGTGGCCGAAGCCGCTCGGCAGGCCGAGCAGGAGGCCGCCGCCCGGCGCGATGCGGCCGAGCAGGAGGCAGCGGCCGCCGCCGAGCGAGCCGCAGCCGCCGAAGCGGAGGCAAGACAGGCCGCCGCCGCGCAGGCCGCGGCCGAAGCCGCTCGCTCGCACACGGTGGTCCCCGGCGACTGTCTCTGGTATATCGCCGAGGACCGCTGGGGCGACGGCGCCCGCTGGCCGGCGATCCATCAGGCCAACGCCGACGTGATCCGCGACCCGGACCTGATCTATCCCGGCCAGGTGTTGTCGATACCCTCGGGCTGAAGGCGCGCAGACCGTCCGGCTGGCCCAGGCACAGCGACGAAACGCCGGCAGGTGGTCGTTCGGCCAGGCCGCTCGAGGGCGGAGCCTGAACGGCGCCGGCCCAGATATCGCCCGGCCATCAACCCGCAGGTAGGTAGCCCGTGCGCGCGAAACCTACCGTTCCGCGTGTCATGGGACCGCTCCCTCCTGGTTTCCGTTGGCCGCTTCCATGGATCCAACCCCAGGCTCGGCGCGCTGCCCATAGCCCTTCGGCAGAGGCGTCTCCTCGTGCACCGCGGCCGGGCCGCGCTCGATGAACTCCGTCACCTTGCGGGCGTGGGCCTGGATCAGCTTCACCACCTCCGGATCGTCCGAGGTCTCGGTGACCCGCAAGCCGTCCTCGAGCTCTTCGATCTCCAGCGCGATCTCGTCGGCGTGGCCGAACAGCTCGCGGAAGAGCGGATCCCACATGCGCACGCGGCCGCCGTTCTCGAGGAGTTGCTTCATCTCGCTCACATGCCGCGCGATGGCCTGCGCCGCCGCGGCGCTCGCTGGGGCGCGGGTCACCGTGACGACACCGTTCTCGACCTCCTCGACCCGCCGTTCGATCTCCTGCCGGTGGTCGTGCACCAGGGCTCTCGCCGTCTGCATGACCGCCGGCGGCCCGCCGCCGTGACCTGGGCCACGACCTGCCGGACCGCGGCCTCCGCCGCGCCACGCCTGTCCATCGCCGTGGCCGGGTCCGGGTCCACGCCTCGATTGCCGCCCCATCGAGCCGCAGCACCGGTCTGCGCCAGCCCGTCGGCAGCCGAGGCCTTCACCGGCCGCCTCGGCACCAGAACGAACGCCCGTGCGACAAGTCGAACAGCATCCGGGGCAGCCGCCCCGTCCGACCTGACTCTTCACCTGCTCCGTAGGGGCGGTCTCGACACCGTTGCCGAGCGCCATGGACACGCCCGCCGAGCCGGTCAGCAGCAGGACCGCTGCTCCGGCGACCAACAGCTGGCGAAACTCGAATCTGCCCTGCCTCACGCCGATCTCCTCTCGTCGTCCTCACGCAACTTCGCAAACCCCCTGCCGAGGGTCTCTTCGACCCAGAGCTGCAGCACCACTTTGGGCAGGGCGCCGACAACCCGGTCCGCCTCGACACCATGCTTGAAGAGGATCATCGTCGGGATGCCCTGAACGCCGTACTCCATCGCCTGCACGGGGTCCTGCTCGGTGTTCACCTTGGCGATGCGCAGCCGGCCGTCATACTCCTGGGCCAGATCCTCGAGGATGGGCCCGACGAGACGGCAAGGGCCGCACCACGGCGCCCAGAAGTCCACCAACACGGGTAGCTCCGACTCGAGGACCGCCTTCGGGAACTGTGTGTCGGTAACCGCCAGGATCCGGTCGCTCATCTCGTCCTCCTCGTGCGTTCCGCGGACTTGCCTTGCATCCGTTGAGAGGCACGACCGTGCTAGCAGGTTCCCGACTGCTGCCCGCAGTCCGAGGCGGGTCCCGCGTCTGATCGGGCTCCACCCGGAGAGCGAGGCGGCGTCGGAGCCCGGACGATGAGCAGCGTGAGATCGTCCTGCAGGGGCGCCGAGCCGAGAAAGGCTCGTAGCCGGCTCAGGATCTCCTGCTTGAGCTCTGCGGGGGGGAGACCGGCATGCTCGCGAAGTGCCTCCTCGATCCGCTCCTGACCGAACTCGAGACCCGTCGCATTGGCCGCCTCGACGACTCCGTCCGAGAAGACGACCAGCAGGTCTCCGGCGGCGAATTGCGCCTCGCCCTTGCGGTACTTCGCCCCAGGCAGCAGACCCAGCACGGGGCCGCCGGCCGGAAGCTCTTCGATCCGCGGCGCCGCGCCGGCGGGTCGTCGCACCAGGAGCGGCGGATTGTGGCCGGCGTTGATGTAGCGGAGACGCGCTTCGCGAGAGTCGACGCACGCCCAGAAGAACGTCACGAATCGGTTCGGGCCGGTGTTGGAGTGGAGCAGCTGATTCATCTGCACGGCCAGCTGGTCATGATTGGATCCGTCCCAGGCGCGCGCCGCCGAGCGCACCGCGCCGTGCAGGAGCCCCATGATCAGGGCCGCCGGCAGCCCCTTGCCCGAGACATCCCCCAGGACCACGAAAGTCCGCGACTGATCAACCGAGAAGATGTCGAAGTAGTCGCCGCCCACACCCCAGAAGGGTCGGAACTCCGACGCCACCTCGAGGTCGCCGGCCTCGGAGAGATCCTTCGGAAGCAGCTCCTCCTGAACACGGCGGGCCAGCGCCAGCTGGTTCTCGAGCTCCCGACCTCTCATGTAGGCCGGGAACCGGGTGGCCACAAAGACCAGGGCCAGGATCAGACCCAGCGCCGCCGCGATCCCCGCCATCAGATTGCGTTTCAAGGGCGCAAACGCGTCCGCGGCCCCGTGATGATAGAGCCCTACCTCGATGAGCTTGAACCGCCGCTGTCTGCCTCGAGCCGGCTGCGGCTGTCGTGCCTCGATCTCGGATTCGAGCTGGAATCGGAACGGCAGAACGGCTGCCAGGATCTCTCCTCGCGGCGTCTCCAGGCTGCGGACGACGTTCCGGCGGCGGAACTCGAGCACGTCGCGCAGCTCCTGCTCGGCGAAGACGGCTCGTGGAACCTCTCCAGCTTCGGCGAGCATCTCTCCATCTCGCCTCACGACCCGCAGCCAGGCGATCTGCCTCGCCTGCTGCTTCTGGTACTCCTCGAGGAGCGCGACCAGTTCGGCAGAGGAGCGCACAGCCTCCTCCTGCGCCCGGTACTCGAGAACCGCGGCGTATCTCCCGGCCTCCCGATTGAGGTGGTCCAGGGCCAGATGGCCGGCCACGAAACGATAGGTGGCGACGGCGACAACGAGCGAAGTGAGGGCCAACAGGAAGCCCACGGCGACGACGGACCGGAACTTCCATCTGGCGCTGGACCCGGCCTCCACCATGTCAGTCCTGCTCGCGATGCGGCATCGATCGCGGGAGTCCTGGCGCCGCTCCTCGCCGCTTGTCCACACTCACTGAGAGGCATAGGCTGGGCGAGAGGTTCCGGCGCAGGCGGCGATCGGTTCCGCCACGAACCCGACGCGGCCGGCGTGTCTCTCAACAGAGGGAGGCCGAACGATGAGCGATCCGCTGTTTTGGCACCGACTGCAGTTCGGCTTCACGATCATCTATCACTACCTCTTCCCCCAGCTGACGATGGGGCTGGCGCTGCTCATCGTCGTGCTCAAGTTGATCGCCCTCAGGACGGGCAGGGAGGCCTTCAACAACGCGGCACGATTCTGGATCCGGATCTTCGGCCTCAACTTCGCCTTCGGCGTCGTGACCGGCATTCCGATGGAGTTCCAGTTCGGCACCAACTGGGCCCGCTTCTCCGAGTACGCCGGCGGGGTGGTCGGGCAGACGCTGGCGATGGAGGGCATCTTCGCCTTCTTCCTCGAATCGACGTTTCTCGCCCTGCTGATCTGGGGTGAGCGCAGACTCGGTCCGCGAGGCCACCTCGCGGCCGCCGTTGCACTCCTCCTCGGCAGCTGGCTCTCCGGCTACTTCATCATCGCCACCAACGCCTTCATGCAGCATCCCGTCGGCTATCGGATCGCCGCCGACGGCATGCTCCAGATCGCCGACCTATCCCAGTTCGTCTTCAATCCGTGGGCGGTGGTCCAGTACCTTCACAACCAGTCGGCCTCCGTCGTGACCGCCGCCTTCGTCATGGTCGCGGTGGGGGCTTTCTGGACTCTGCGGCGCACCCACTCCGAAGTTGCCCGCGTCTCCCTGCGAACCGGTCTTTTCGCCGGCCTCGTGGCTTCGATCCTCGTCGCCTTCCCCACCGGCCACGAGCACGGTCGCATGGTGGCCACCAGGCAGCCCGTCACGCTGGCCGCCATGGAGGGCCACTTCGAGAGCGGCAGCCACGCGCCTCTCGCCGTCATCGGGCAGCCCAACGTGCCTGAGCGCCGGCTCGACAACCCGATCCGTCTGCCGGCGGTTCTCTCGTGGATCGCCTACGGCGACTTCTCGGCCAGCGTCCGCGGTCTCGATGCATTCCCCGAGAGCGAGTGGCCCGACAACATCGAGCTGCTCTACTACGCCTTTCACATCATGGTCGGTCTGGGCACGATCTTCATCGCATTGATGGGGCTGGGAACCCTGCAGCTGGCTCGTGGCCGGCTCGAACGGAGCCGTTGGCTGCTGTGGCTCCTCACCTTCGCCTTTCCGTTTCCCTACATCGCCACCACCGCCGGCTGGATGACGGCCGAGCTGGGCCGCCAGCCGTGGCTGGTCTACGGCTTGTTCCGTACGGCCGAGGGCGCCTCTCCACTCGTGCACAGCGGCACCGCGCTCTTCACCGCCCTGGGATTCGCGGGTCTGTACTTCGTGATGGGCATCCTGTTCCTCGCCCTGGTCGCCCAGGAGGTCGCTCACGGACCTCGTACGCCCGAGCACGGAAGCCACGCCTGAGGAGGGCCTCTGATGGAAGCGATCTGGTTCGGTCTGGCCGCCATGATGGTGACGATCTATGTCGTCATGGACGGCTTCGATTTCGGCGCCGGGGGGCTGCATCTCACCGTTGCCCGCCAGGACAGCGAGCGCCGGCAGGTCCTGGCAGCCATCGGTCCGTTCTGGGACGGCAACGAGGTCTGGCTCCTGGCCGGCGGTGGGGTGCTCTTCATGGCCTTCCCCAAGGTGCTGGCCTCCGGCCTCTCGGGCTTCTATCTGGCGATCTTCCTGTTCCTCTGGGTGCTGATCCTGCGCGGCCTGGCCATCGAGCTGCGATCGCACGTCGCCGATTCGATGTGGAGAGCATTCTGGGACGGGGCGTTCACCGTCGCCTCGATTCTGGCGCCGGTTCTGCTCGGCGCCGCCCTCGGCAACGTGCTGCGCGGCGTCCCGGTGGGCGAGGACGGATGGTTCGCGCTGCCGCTGTTCGACTCTCTGAGCCCGTCGTCCGGGCTCGGGGTGCTCGACTGGTACACGGTGCTCTGCGGGGTCCTGGCCCTGGCGGCGGTACTGCATCATGGCGCCCTGTTTCTCGCCTGGAAGACCGACGGTCCGGTGCGCTCCCGGAGCCGCGCCGCCGCCAGCCGGATACTGCCCGCGCTGGCGGCGCTCTGGGTCGCGACCACCATGGCCACGACGCGCTTGGCGCCCGAGGTGTTCCGCGGTCTTGCCGCCAGACCCCTTGCCTGGCTCGCCACCGGTCTGTTTCTCGCCGGCCTCGCGACCAGCTACGCGGCGCGCCGGGCGGGGCGCGATCTCCTCGCGTTCCTCGGCTCCGCCGCCTTTCTGCTCGGCCTCCTGGCGGCTACCGCCGCCGCCGTCTACCCCACCTGGCTTCGATCGACCCTGGATCCGGTCTGGTCGCTCACCGCGGCCAACGCGGCCGCGGCCCGGACCTCCCTGGTGACGGGTCTCTACTGGTGGCCGCTCGGCTTCGTGCTCGCACTGGCGTACTTCACGGTCCTCTTCCGGCTGCACCGCGGCAAGGTGCGGGCAAGCGAGATGCCGGAGGGCCACTGAGACCGGCGGCATCGCGCCTCTTCCACCCACCCCAAGACATGGCGCATCGACCTTGGGGAGCCCCTACGATGGAGCCGGAGGAAGAACCATGGACTTCAAGAAAGCCGGTATCAACACCCGCTCGGTGCACGCTGGATGTCGACCCGACCCTCTCCATGGAGCGGTGTCCGTACCTATCTACCAGAGCTCGACCTTCGCCTTCGACAGCGCCGCGCAGGGAGCGGCCAGATTCAACGGTGACGAGGCCGGCTACATCTATACGCGCATGGGGAACCCGACGGTCGCCGCCCTCGAGGAGGCCATCGCCTCGCTGGAGGGAGGTCATGCCGCCCTCGCTACCGGCTCCGGCATGGCGGCCATCGCGACGGTCCTCTTCACCTACCTCGAGGCCGGCGCTCATCTGGTGGGCACCGACTGCGTCTACGGTCCATCCCGGGTCATCGTCGAGAGGCACTTCCGCAGATTTGGCGTTCAGTCCACCTTCGTCGACACCTCGGACCTCGCTCAGGTACGAGCCGCCATTCGCCCCGACACCAGGCTGCTCTACGTCGAAACGCCCGAGAACCCGACGATCCGGCTGACCGACATTCGGGGCTGCGCCGAGATCGCTCGCGAGCACGGTCTCCTGCTGGTGGTGGACAACACCTTCGCCACCCCGGTGCTGCAGCGGCCGCTGGAGCACGGCGCCGACATCGTGGTCCACAGCATGACCAAGTTCCTCAACGGCCACGCCGACGTCGTGGCCGGCATCATCGTCGCCGCCACCGAAGAGCAGCGGGCGGCCCTACGCGACGTGCTCAACCATCACGGCGGCTGCATCGATCCGCACCAGGCGTGGCTCGTGCACCGCGGCCTCAAGACCCTGGGCATGCGTCTCGGCCAGGCGCAGCGCAGTGCGCAGGCGATCTCGGAGATGCTCCATGACCATCCGGCGGTGAGCTGGGTGAGGTATCCCGGCGCGGCCGATCATCCGCAGCACGACCTGGCCAAGCAGCAGATGGACGGTCCCGGCGCGATCCTCTGCTTCGGCGTGCGCGGCGGGCTCGCCGGCGGCAGCTTGCTGCTGGAGCGCGTCAAGATCCCGACGCTGGCCGTCTCGCTGGGCGGCGTCGAGACCCTGATCGAGCACCCGGCGTCCATGACCCACGCCAGCCTGGGCCGCGCGGCGCGCGAGGAGGCTGGTATCACCGACGATCTGATCCGGCTGGCCGTCGGCTGCGAGGATGCCCGGGACCTGCTGGCCGACCTGAAGGCAGCCCTCGATTCACTGCCGCGCGCCGCTCCGGTGGAGGCCGAGCCGGCTTTCGCCTGACGGCGGTCGGGCGCAGCCGGGACCGGAAGCGCGCCCCGCGCTTTCGACCTCAACTCCCCGGGCGCTGGCCGGCTCCCAGTACCCCGCGCGCCGCCGCTTCGCCAAGGTCGGCGAGGAAGGGCAACGCGACTCTGTCGTACTCGTAGCTGTCGTCGTTGAGCACGCCGTCGGCGTTGGTGTAGAGCGTCGCGGCGAGGAAGAAGCCGCGGCCGGTCGGCCGGTCGACCACCCAGGCGTTCTCGGTCGTGAAGCCGTAGGCCTGGCCGACCTTGTTGTAGATCTGCACACGATTCCCGGCCACGACCCGTTGCAGCCCCGGGAGGAGGAACTTCACGGAGTCGTCGGCGTACTCGGCGATCTCGTAGACCGGGTTGGCGGACTCTCCGGGGTACTGGCTCATCGGCTCGAGGAGCAGGGCGCGATCCTCCTCGCTCAGCGCGAAGCCCGGACCGCCGCAGTCGACATCGGGCCGGACGACCATGCACAACCCGCGCTGGAGCTCGGCCAGGGGAATCCGGTTCTTGACCGCGAAGTCCATCGGCTCTTCGATCTTCTCGCCGCCGGACATGTAGCCCGCGCCCACCAGGAGCCGGGGCACCTCGGGCGGCGCCGCCAGCGGCTCGGAGGTGCGCTCGGGCAGGGTGTGCAGGAGGCCGTCGCGCATGAAGTCGATGCGGGGGAAGCGCCGGTTGTCCGCCGCCGACCTGAGCTCCGACAGGCGGTGCACGATGCGCGCGTCGGTCAGCCCGGCGCGAGACAGCGAGGCCGCCAGCCGGTCCTGGCCGACCAGCTCGTAGAGTCGGTTGAACGCCCGGTTGTCGGAGACCAGGAACAGCTTGCGGATCTCGTGGCGGACGGTGAT
>CALZJC010000158.1 GCA_945787525.1 Thermoanaerobaculia bacterium
TACATCGGTACGTCCCGGTAGTAGATCCCTCGATGCATCAACGCGATCTCGAGATGCACGCAATCCTCTGGGTTGGCTTGGGGCACCATGATCTTCTGCAGTCTGGCCTTGGTCTCGGGGGTCAAACTGTCGATCCCTTCGAGCAGGGCCGTTGCGCCCGCGCCCCCGGATCGGACCAGCGGCGTGCCTTCGGAGGTCTCCTGCCAGCTGGGCTCCAGGATCATCACCAGGCGCTCGACCGAGGCCTCGATGCCCATGGCGATTTCTCCCGACGAGAAATACGGCGCCAGGAACTCCCGGATCATCGAGGAGGCCTCGACGTCGCGTACCTGGTGCTCCAGGTCATAGCCGACCTCGACGCGAGCCTCTTCCGCGCCCACGTTCACCAGCAGGAGCAGCCCTTTGCCATCCGTTCGCTGACCGATGCCCAAGCCCTCGTATCTCGCGACACTCTCCCGCACCAGGTCGGTCTGCGCCTCGCCCATCACGACGACCCGGTAGTCGACGCCTCGCTGGGACTCGACGAACTCCAGGTAGTCCGCGATCGACTGGCGCTGGCGGACGGACAGAATGCCGGTCTCATCGAAAAGCCGGGCTCGTTCCGGAGTAGCCTGCCTCGTCCGGCGGCTGCAGCCAGCGGAGAGGGCGAGGCCCGAGATGAGGCTGAAGAGGAGGACGGCAGGGAGGATCGGGTGGCCCAGCCGCGGGATCATCCCTTTATCTTAAGGCAGGGGCCACACCGGCCGGCCAGGCCCGACGTGATAGGAATGCCCCTCAACTGCGCGGCGGCACGGCGTGCACGGCGCCGCCCGCTCACCTTCCCGATCGAACACCGACTCGTCACGGAGACTTCCATGCGCATCACATCTGCCCTGCTTGCATTGCTATCGCCTGTACTCGCTTCCGCGGTCCTGGCCCAGGACTCGGGAATCACCTTCAAGTCGACCGAGCTGGCCCCCGGTCTGTACATGCTCGAGGGCCAGGGCGGCTTTACGGGCGGCAACCTGGGGCTGTTGATGGGCGAGGACGGCGTCGTGCTGATCGACGACGGCCTGCCGCCCCTGATCGGCCGGGTGCAGGCGGCGATCGACCAGCTGACCGAGGAGCCCGTCGACTTCCTCATCAACACGCACGTGCACGGCGACCATATCGGCGGCAACGAGGCTCTGGGAAAAGAGGGGGCGACGATCGTGGCGCACGACAACCTGCGCCGCCGCCTGGTGGCCGAGGGTATGCCGACGGCCACCGGCAGCAGCGCGCCGGCGCCTGACGACTCCCTGCCGGTCGTGACCTTCTCGGACTCGGTCACTTTCCATCTCAACGGTCGCGAGGCCTTCGTCTTCCACGTCGAGCGCGCCCACACGGACGGCGACGCGGTGATCCACTTTCGCGAGGACAACGTCATCCACGCCGGCGACGCCGTGTTCAACGGCATGTTTCCGTTCATCGACCTGGATTCCGGCGGCTCCGTCGACGGCTTCATCGCCGCCCAGGAACGGATCCTGAGCCTGACCGACGAGGAGACCCGCATCATCCCGGGGCATGGTCCGCTGGCCGGCAAGCAAGAGCTGCAGGCGGCGATCGACATGCTCAAGGACGCCCACAGCCGGGTTCGGGCCCTGATCCAGGCCGGCCGGTCCGAGCAGGAGATCCTGGAAGCGAATCCGTTGGCGGACTACCACGACGACTGGAGCTGGCAGTTCATCACCACCGAGCGCATGACCAGGACGCTGTACCGGGCGCTGAGCGACTAGCCTGACCTTCTCACCGATCGTCACGGTTGTAAGCTCATTGGTTGGGAGGTCTCCCGATTGACGCCGCCAACCAGGAACACCGGCCAGCGGACGCTCGCCGCCGCCTGCCTTCTCTGCGCGCTGCTCGTCTGCGCGGCCGCGTCGGCGTCCCCGAAGCCCCAGCAGACCGCGCCATGGGAGTGGACGGGGGTCTCGCGAGTGGTCGCCGTAGGCGACCTGCACGGCAATCACGACAAGCTGGCCCGGCTGCTCACCGCGGCCGGGCTGGTCGATGCCGAGTTGCATTGGAGCGGCGGCGACCAGCACCTGGTCGTCGCCGGCGACTTCGTCGATCGCGGCCTCGACGACCGGCAGCTCATGGACCTGCTGCGCCGGCTCGAGACGGAGAGCGTCACGGCGGGGGGCCGCGTGCACGCACTGCTCGGCAACCACGAGGTGATGAACCTCTTTTGGGACCTGCGCTACGTCAACCCGTCGAGCTACCGCCAGTTCGCGGCCGAGGAGCGCAAAGCGGATCGCAGGGCTGCCGCCGGCCAGTTCGCCAGGCTCGAAGGTGGCGACTGGGGCTCGGAGAGCTTCAGGACCTTCAACCAGAGGTTTCCGACGGGGTACTTCGGTCGGCAGGCCAGCTTCGGCCCCGAGGGAGAGTACGGTGGCTGGCTGATGGGCCTGCCGACAATCGTCAAGATCAACGGCATCGTCTACACCCACGGAGGGTTGACCGAGGAGGTCGCGGCGCTCGGGGTCGAAGGCATCAACCGCCGGGTCACGGACTCGATCGCCCGCTACCTCACCTCCCGGCAGATTCTCGAGCGCGAGGGCGTGGTCCTGCCGGTGATGAGCTACCTGCAGGTCACCGAGGCGGCGCAGAACGTGGTCGAGAAGCGACGCGGCAGCCGCTCGGCGGAGCTCCGGCAAGCAGCCGAAGATCTCCTGGCGGCGGCCAAGGAGCCGATTCTCCTGAGTCAGGGGCCACTCTGGTACCGCTGCACCGCACTCGGGGACGAGCGGCTCGAGCGCGACGCCGTCACCCGGACGCTGGAGCAGCTGGACGCCAGAAGCCTCGTCGTCGCCCACAGCCCGACCAGCTCCAACCGGATCACCTCCCGCTTTCACGACCGGCTGTTCCGTATCGATCACGGCATCGGGGACAGCGAGATAGCTCTCGCGCTGGTCAGCCAACAGGGCGAGACCCTGGTGCTCGATCCATCGAACCACGTGCAGAGCGAGCCGATGCGCGAGTTTCCGCTTGGCCAGCTCGGCGTCTCCACGAGCTCCGAGCTACCCGATCGAGAGCTTCAGGAGTTCCTCGCGAAGTCGCCGGTCATCGCGGCGCGCACACTCGGACGGGGCAGCACCCGGCCGCGCCTGCTGGTGCTGCAGAGGGAGGCCGAGACCCGTCGAGGCATCTTCAAGACCGTCGAGAGCGACACCGGCATCGACCGCTACCAGCACGAAGTCGCTGCCTACCGTCTGGATCGGGCAATCGGCCTGGACATGGTCCCGGTGACCGTGCTGCGCACCGTGGAAGGCCAGCCGGGGTCACTGCAGGCCTGGGTCGACGGCGCGCTGGACCAGGAGACCGCCCAGGGCTACAACCTCGAGTTCTTCGAATCCGAGGGTAAAGTCTCTCAGCTCGGGCAAGGCCGGATCTTCGACGCCCTGATCGGCAACGCCAGCCGCAAACCGGCCGATATCCTGAGCCTGGTGAGGGAGAGCAAGGTGCTCTTGATCGACCACTCCAAGGCCTTCTCCACCTCGCCCGATCTGCCGGCAGACGTGGGCCAGGCGTTGTCCATCCCGGCACCGTTGGCCAGGGGGCTGCGGAGCCTGAACCGGCAAGATCTGGGCAAGCAGCTCGGAGAGCTGCTGAGCGATACCCAGATCGACGCACTGCTCGCCCGCCGGGACAGGCTCCTCGATCAGCTCGAGGTGGCGGCGGCAGCCTCTCCGTAGGCTCCGCATCTCATCTCTGTGCCGTTCTCAGGCCGCCGGTCTCAGCTTGGCTGGCCGCTTCATCAGCAGGTAGTAGGCCACCGCTCCCGGCAGCTTGCCCAGCACCACGATCAGCAGCCAGACCCAGCGTTCGCGGCTGCGCGGTGCCGTCTTCGTCGCGCAGTCGTAGATCATCATGACCCAGAAGGTGAGCGCCGCCAGGGCTACTGCCAGGACGAAAGCGATCATGATCATCTCGGGTGTCGACATCGACCCTCCCCTCGGTTCGTACTCCTCTACTACGCTCGGGCGGCCGTCTTATTTGCCGCCAGCCTGCGCGGAGTAAGGTGCCGGCGATGGAGCCCATCCAGGAGATCGCCATCGACTGCCCCTACTGCGGCGAGACGGTGTCCATCGCCGTCGAGGCGGACCTCAGCGGCGACCTGATCCAAGATTGCGAGGTCTGCTGCAACCCCTGGCGACTGCGCCTCACGAGGGCGGACGGCCACCTGCGCGCCGAGGTCGCGAGCCTGGACGAGTAGCCCCGGGGTGCCAGGCGGTCAGTCCGCGGGCTCGGCGGTCTCCGCCACCATCAGGGCGGCGCCGACGATGCCCGCCAGGTTGCCCCTCTGCGCCACGACGACTTCGCAGCCGACCTTCCGCAACCGCCCCATGAACTTGTCCGCCTTCTTGCTGGCACCGCCGCCGAGGATGAACAGGTCGACTCCCAGCAGATACTCGAGACGGGCCAGATACCTGTCGAGCTCCCTGCCCCACTGTTTCCAGCCCCATTTCCTGCGCTTCTTGGCGCTTTCCGAGGCCACGGTCTCGGCTTCGCGGCCGTTCATCTCGAGATGTCCCAGTTCGGTGCCCGGCAGTAGCACTCCGTCGCGGAAGACCGCGGTGCCGATACCGGTTCCCAGCGTCACCAGGACCACGGTGCCCGCCACGCCGCGCCCGGCCCCCAGGCGGATCTCGGCCAGACCGGCGGCATCAGCGTCGTTACCGATCGCCACCCGGTCGACTGCCAGGCTCCGCCGCAGCTCGATGGCCAGGTCGAGGCCGATCCACGAGGGATCGAGATTCGGCGCCGCGCTGACCCTGCCCTCCCGAAACGACCCCGGGAACCCGCAGCCCACCGGTCCCTGCCAGTCCAGTCTCTGCCGAATCCTGGCGGCGATTTCCAGCACGGCCTCCGGAGTCGCCGGCCGCGGAGTCTTCAGCCGCAGACGCTCGCTCAGCAGCGCTCCACTGCCCACGTCGACCACCGCGGCCTTCAGGCCGCTACCGCCGATATCGAGCCCCATGGCCTGGGCGATGGGCTTCACGGCCGACAGCTCTCCTGCATCGGCCGGTGGTTGTCGCGAGCTCCGTTCAACTGTCCGCCGTGCGCTCCGCCGCCGCCACGATGCCGATCCCGCCGCGCAGGTTCTGGTGCACCTCGACGCGCAGGCTCGCCGGCTCGATCGCCCGCACCACGTCGTCCGCGATCCGCGCCGCCAGCGCCTCACAAAAGGCCGGTTCGTCGCGGTAGGACCACAGATAGACCTTGAGCGCCTTGGACTCGAGGCACTTCTCCCGCGGCGTGTACTCGATGACGACCGAGCCGAAGTCCGGCTGACCGGAGCGCGGGCAGATGGAGGTGAACTCGGTCGCCGTCATCACGACGCGCTGCACGTCGGGCGCCGGGAAGGCCTCGGCCGCGAGCAGCTCCCGAGCCTCGGCCGAGCTTGTCGGCTCGGGAAGGGGGCCACTTCGCGGCAGATGTTCCGAGGCGGTCAGACCGGCGATCTCCTGGCCCCGGCATTCGAAGCCGCGTGCCCAGCGCATTCTCGCATGTGCCAGGATCTCACCTCATACCGCCTCACGGAAGCGCTGCCAGGCCGCGGTCACCAGATCAGCCAGCTCGTGCCGCTGGCTCTTGATGAGCTTCCGGTCGCGCGCCAGCAGTCGCATCTGCTCCCGCCGCAGCTGGAGATCGAGCGGCGCGCCGATCTGGTTGGGATGGCCGCGGCCCAGCTGCACGCCGACGTCGTACGCCACCTCGGCCATCTCGCCGGCGGAGGGCAGCGCGTCGCCAATCCCGAGCTCCTGGTAGTTCTCCACCCAGGCGTGGATCCAGAAGGTGAGATCCCGCATCCGCAGGTAGCCCAGCAGGCCGTAGGGCTCGTAGGCGATGCGCGACTGGCCGACCAGAATACGGAACGGGTCGGAGCCGCGGGAGGCGATGCAGTCGATCGCGCCCAGCTCGCGCACCTGTTTGACCTCCAGCACCCGGTCGTCCAATGGCTCGTCGGTGGCACCGCGGACTCGTACCAGATACTTGAGATCCAGGGCGCTGCCGATTCCGCTTCTCAGATAGCCGGTATCGACGATCTCGAAGTAGCGCCGGCCCAGGCCAGGCTCCTGTTCGAACATCGTCTCGATGTACGGACCCATGGCCTCCGCCAGGTCCTGCCTCTCGGGCTCCGGCATCGGCTCCATCAGCGAGGCGACCCATTCGAAGTAGGCGACGCGGTCGAAACTGAAGCCCTGCCGCAGCCGAGTCACCACGGCGGGCTCGGGGGCCTCGGTCAGGGGATCGTCGAGCGCCGCCTCGTAACCGCGCAGGAACTCCTCCCAGATCCGGTCCAGCGCTTCACTGCATTCCCTCTCACGGCAGGCCAGCTCCAGGGAGACCCCAAAACGCAGCAGATCGACCACCGCCGGCCCGCTGGATGAGTCGTCGAAGTCGGTCAGGCCGCGGCCCAGGTCGGTGACGGCGTACTGCTCCAGGTGGGCGTCGCCATGCAGGTTGAACGGCGGCGTGCCCTCGACCGAGCCGCCAAAGCGCCGGCAGACCTCGCTCGAGAACGGGATGTTGATGAACCGGAAGTAGCCGTGCGGCGAGGCCAGGATGCGCTCGAGGAGAGCCGGGTTGTCGGAGAAGTCGCGCGTCGCGGGATCGACGTAGAGCGGGTTGGGCGCCACCTCGCTGGGCTGGATGTCTTCACCGCCCCGACAACCCGCCAGCAGGGCGAGAGTCAGCAGCGTTGGCGCAACAGCTCGTCGACGCGGTGTCGTGGTCAACCCCATCCAGGCCGAGTCTAGCCTGCCTCTCCGCTCCGGCGAGCGGCGGGGTCCCTGGGGACAGGACCAGCCGCCGCCTCAGAACACGAATCGAACGCCGAGCTGCATCTGTCGAGCGGAGGTCACGGTGGAGCGGATCCTGCCGAATGTCGGCAGCGGCTCCTCTCCCGCGCGCGTGCCGGTGAAGGCGATCAACGAGGGCGTGCCGAAGTTGGCTCGGTTCAGCAGGTTGAAGACCTCGATGCGGATCTCGACCCGGACATCGTCGCCGCGCCGTGCCCAGGGCGTGCTCTTGACCAGGGCCAGATCCACCGTCTTCAGGTCGGGGCCGATCAGCGAGCCGCGGCCGACGTCGCCCGGCGTGCCCGCCGGCTGCAGGACGAAGGCGGTCGGGTCGAACCACTGATCCGGGCTGCCGAGTACGGCGTTGGCGCCGTTGCGACCCGCCACGAAGCTGGGCCGGTCGCGCCCGACGCCGGGAGCGAGTGCCGGCGCCCACTGCGAGCGCGACCAGTTGTTCTGCACGAATACGGTGAGCGGGTTGCCGCTGCGGTAGCGGCCGATCCCGGAGATCTGCCACCCGTCCAGCAGCCTGCCCGCGATACCCGAGCGCTCGCCGGCGTTGGGTATATCCCTGTCCAGGGTAAGCGTCGCTTTGTGCCGCGCGTGGAAATCGGACAGGCCGCGGTTGTAGTCGGGCCCCAACGACTCCGGAAAGGCCGAAGTGGTGCCGTTGGTGGCGTCCGAGAAGAAGGTGGAGGCCTGGGTGGTGTCCTCGGATCGCGATCTCACATAGGAGGCGCCGAAGCCCAGCCCCCCGTCCCAGATCTTGCGGACGTCGAGAAAGGCGCCCCGATACCAGGATTCGCCATCACTGCTCTTGAGCTCGATCGCCGAGAAGCTCGGGTTGGGCCGCGCCGAGCCGACCGGAAAGAACGGCGTTCCGTCCGCCAGGATCTCGGGGGCCGGGACGTTGACGTCGCTGTTGCGCAGCAGGTGGCGGCCGCGTGAGCGCACATAGCCGGCAGCCACGGTGAGGCCGCGCCAGATCTCGCGCTCGAGGCTCAGATTCCAGGTCGTCAGCTCGGGGCTCTCGAGGTCGAACTGGATCGGGCGGATCGAGATGCTGCCACCGCCGAACACCGGCTGCGGGAAGCTCGGCGCCGGAATCACCGGCCGCGGTGTGAAGGGCGGGTTGGTGATCGTGACGATCAGGTTCTGCTGGATGTTGGTGTCGTAATAGATGCCAAAGCCGCCCCGCAAAGAGGTCCGGCCGTTGCCGGTCACGTCCCAGGCAAAGCCCAGCCTGGGCGACCAGTTGTCCCGCGTCGGATTCCTGTACAGCGGACCGATCGTCTGCGCCTCGGAAGGCACCGAGGCGGTCTCGTAGCGCAGCCCCAGGTTGAAGGTCCAGCGGGGGCCGGCCCGCAGATCGCCCTGGACGTAGAAGGCGAGGAGGTCCGACTCCCACTGGCGGTTCAGATCGGCCTCCGGCGTCAGCCCGATGAAGATCGCCGGACGGTTCTCGAGAAACCGCCGCAGGCTGGGAAAGCGGAAGAGGCCGCGCGAGAAGGTGGGGTTGAACTCCCGCTGCCGGTACCGCTCGGCCAGAACGCCCGCCTTCAACAGATGCGGTCCGCGGATGTGCATCAGGCTGTAGTCGAGGCTGTAGACATCCTGATCCAGCGACACGTTGGCCGAGATCTGCGGACCGAAGCGCGGGATGCCGCCGATGTCGATGTCGCCCAGCGTCGGCCTGCCGGGCACGAACGGCGCCAGCGGCTGATCGAGATTCGCCTCGACGTCCTGCCCGATCCGGGTGGCGCTGAAGCCGAAGCGGGCCGTCTGGATGGTAGCCGGGGCGGTACGGCCGTATTCGCCGGTCAGGAACTGATTGCGCGAAACGAAGGCACGCGGAAACTGCGGAAAGTCCGTCGGCAGCACCTGCTCGGCGTCGTCCAGGGTGTAGCGCGCCAGAAGCTGCTGGCTGGAGGTCGGCGCGTAGTCCACGCGCCCCTGGAAGAAGCTCTGTCGCAACATCTGGTCGAACGGGAAGGTGAACTGGGCAAGACCGCCGCCGATGCTGAGCCCGTTCTGGCGTGGATAGGCCTCGAGATACGGCCGGACGGCCGGGTCGACCCCGACAGCGAGGAGAGCGCCTGGGTTGGCTGGATCCGGCAGCAGCCCGCGACGGGCGTCGTCATCGGGCACGAAGGTCGAGATCGTCCTGCCGAGGTCCTCGCGCAGGTGCTCGAAGCCGAGAAAGTAGAACAGCTTGTCCTCGGCAACCGGGCCGCCCACGGTCGCTCCGACCTGATAGCGCTCGAAGTCCGGCTTCTCTCCGCTGTCGAAGTAGTTCCTGGCATCCAACCGGTCGTTGCGGTGAAACCCGAAGGCGGAGCCCCTCAGGTCGTTGCCGCCCTGCTTGGTGATGAGGGCGATCTGGCCGCCGAAGTTGCGGCCGTACTCGGCGCCGTAGGCGTTGGTCTCGACCCGGAACTCGCGGATCGTCTCGGTGCCCAGCGCGGTGCCGGCGGCGCTGCCCGCCGGCCCGTTGGTGAAGTCGTTGAGCAGGGTCCCGTCGAGCAGATAGACGTTGGAGCGCGGGTCCTGTCCGTTGACGCTGATTCCCGGACCGTGCGCCACGACCGACCCGCCGTCGCGCTGCAGAAACACCTGGACGTTGGGCTGCAGTAGCGCCAGGTCGGTGTAGTTGCGCCCGTTCAGGGGCAGATTCTCGACCACCAGCGCTGGCACCAGAAAACCCAGCTCGCCGGACTGGGTGTTGATCGTCGGCGGCGCGTCGGTCACGGTGACGGCCTCGCTGAAGTCCCCGACCGCCATGCGCAGCTCCAGTGAGACCGTCTCGCGAACCGCCAGCTCCACACCGCTGCGCACCAGCAGCTTGAAGCCCTCGGCCTCGGCTCGGATCTCGTAGCTGCCGACGGCCAGCGACGGCAGCACGAATCGGCCTCCTGCGGCGCTCGTCACGACCCTCGTCGCGCGGGTCTCCAGGCGCTCGGCGGTGATCCGGGCTCCCGGCAGGCCCTGGCCGGCCTCGTCGACGACCTGGCCGCGGATGGTGCCGGTGGTCTGAGCCGAGACTCCTGCGGCTCCGCAGATCGCCAGCACTACCAAGGACCGCACCAGCAGGCGGTGGCCGCAACGCGACGCCCTGCTCTTCGCCATGCGAACGATGCCCGGACGAGGTGGTTGCGAAACTTTCATTGCGCTGCGATTCCCCGGCCGGCCGCGCCTATCCTGCCAGCACCGACGCCTTCGATCCAGTGCGCGGCCTACCCCCAGGGTTGGGCCACGGCCGCACGGCTCTCCTCCTAGTACGCAGGCGCTGGCCTACCGTTGCGCATCAACGTGTAACAAATCACCGGCTGGTGGCACTCACTGCGCGTGAAGAGACGACGCCCCGGGACTCTGCGACCCGCAGCACCTCCTGCCAGATCCCGCCCCGCGGCGACCCCACGGCGCGAGCCGTTCGGTCCGCCGCCCGCTCTTTCCCGCGTCGCCCGGCTGTCGATCCTGGCCCTGGGCACCCTTCTCGTCTCGCCGGGTCTTGCGGGCCTCGTCCTTCCCGTTCTCCTGGGCACCCTGACCCTGCTCCTCGGCGGCGCGGTTCTTTCGGTCTTCAGCCCGAGAGTCGATCGCCTCGGCATACAATCACCTGACCATGCCCGACCCGAACCTGCTCATCTACGGCGCCAACGGCTACACCGGCGAGCTGGTCGCCGAGGAGGCCCTGCGGCGTGGCCTGCGCCCGATCCTCGCCGGCAGAAACGCGACGGCGGTCGACGAGCTGGCCGGCCGGCTCGGGCTCGAGAGCCGCGACTTCGGTCTCGACGACCCCTCGACACTGGTCCGAGGGCTCGAGGACGTCGCCGCGGTCCTCCACTGCGCGGGCCCCTTCATCCGCACCAGCAAGCCGATGGTCGCCGCCTGCCTGGCCGCCGGCGCCCACTATCTCGACATCACCGGCGAGATCGGCGTCTTCGAGTCGATCCAGCGCCGCGGCGACGAGGCGCGCGGCGCCAACATCGCGCTGATCCCCGGCGTCGGCTTCGACGTGGTGCCCACCGACTGCCTGGCGGCCCGGCTGGCCGCCGCCCTGCCCGACGCCACCCACCTCACCCTGGCCTTCACTTCCGAAGGCGGCTCGACCAGCCGCGGCACGATGAAGACCATGGTCGAGAGCCTGCCCTACGCCGGGGCGGTGCGCGAAGACGGCCGCATCGTGCCGGTGCCGATGGCCCTGGATGCGCGCAAGTTCGACTTCACCTGCGGCAGCCGCTGGGCAGTGACCATTCCCTGGGGCGACGTCTCCACCGCCTTCCACACCACCGGCATCCCCAACATCCGGGTCTACAGCGGCGCACCGCCGAGCGCCATCAAGCGGATGCGGCGGATGCGGCCCTTCCTGCCGCTGGCCGGGCTCACGCCGGTCAAGCGGCTGGCCCAGTGGTGGATCGGCCGCACCGTGACCGGGCCCGATGAGGAGGTCCGCCGGACGGCTCGCGTCTGTCTCTGGGGCGAGGCGCGCAACGAGGCGGGCGAGGTGCGGCGGGCGACCGTGGAGACGCCGGAAGGCTACGCCTTCACGGCGCTGGCCTCGGTCGAGTGCGCGATCCGGGTGCTCGACGGGGCGGTGAGGCCCGGCGCCTGGACGCCGGCGCGGGCGTTCGGCGCGGATCTGGTGTTCGAGCTGCCCGGCGTGACCGGCGGCGAAGTCGTCGCCGCCTCCTGAGGCCGTTGCCGGCCCTGTCCGGATGCGGGCAGCGGTCTGCTAGCGCTCCGCCCTGCATCGACCCACAGGTGGCCGAGGCCACAGGGGTCTAGCCTGACCTTCTCACCGATCGTCGTCGCGAAACGTCGCAGGTGCTTGAAGATGCAAGGCTCGCGACCAAGG
>CALZJC010000159.1 GCA_945787525.1 Thermoanaerobaculia bacterium
AGCCGGACGCGAGGGCGAGAGCTACGAGTCGCTCAAGGGACCGTTCCGGCTCACCGGCAAGCCGCTGCTCGTCGATCGCGAGGGGCCGCTCGACACGCCGATCACCGGCAGCCGCCGGGTCATGGTCCGTCCCGGGACCGAGCGCGCCTGGCTGGTGGCCTACCTGCCGGCTGGGGTCGTGATGCCGGAGCGTGCCGACGAGACGCTCGCCGAGATGATGCGTGATTCCGGAGCGGCCCGGGTCCGCACGGCGGCGGCCAGCCCTGGTGAAGAGCTGCCCGCCTAGGGCGAGCCGGCGTTCAGGTACCGTCGCCGACGATCTCGCGCAGCTCGGCCAGCCGCCGGATCTCGTAGCGCGGCTCCGGGCCCTCGCTCAGATCCTCGCCCGCCGGGTTGAACCAACAGGTGTCGATCCCATAGTCGACGCCGCCGCGAATGTCCGAGGAGAGGCTGTCACCGATCAGCAGGATCTCCTCGCGGGCTGGCCCGCCCATGCGCTGCAGGGCCACGTCGAAGATCTCCGGGGCCGGTTTGGCGACCCCCTCCTCTCCCGAGATCACCACCACCGGGAAGAGCCGATCGAAGCCCGAGCGCTTGATGCGGGGCCGCTGTACCTCGGGGATACCGTTGGTGATGAGGGCCAGCCGGAAGCGGCCGCGAACCCACTCGAGCAGCTCACGCGCGCCGTCGAGGAGGAAAGTCTGCCGGGCCAGATGGACCAGGTAGCTGCGGCTCAGCCGGGTCGGATCGGCCGATCCGTCGAGCTCGCCCAGCAGGCGGACGAAGCGCTCGATCTGGAGGTCCTTCTGGGTGATGCCGCCGGCTTCGTAGACCCGCCACAGGCCGGCGTTGATCCGGCGGTAGGCGTCCACCAGCCCCGCAGTCGGCGGCAGGCCGAGTTCGCGCCAGGTGGCGTCGAGGGCCGCCGCCTCGGCCGTGTCGTAGTCGAACAGCGTACCGTCGGCGTCGAACAGCAGCCAGCGATAGCGCGTCACGGCGGCGGCTCGCCGCCCGCGTCCGGGCGGCGGAGAAAGACCATGCAGAAGCGCTCGTCGTCGCCGTTCCAGTCGTCGAAGCGGGCCACCATCTCGAAGCCGTCACCGGTCATCTCCTCGAGCAGCTGCTCGGGCGGGATGCCGTGGCCGCCGCGATCCGGCACACCCGGCAGCAGCCGCCAGCCTCCCTGCGGCACGATGTCGATGACCGCGATCAGCCCGGCAGGCTTGAGCGCCGCCCGCAGGTCGGCGCGCATCGGCGCCGGTTCCTGGAAGTGGTGGTAGACCAGGCGCAGCAGGACGGCATCGCAGCAGTCAGCCGCGAGACCGGTCTCGTCCTGGCTGCCGAGAACCGCGGTGAAGTTGGCTAGGCCCCGGGCGTCCGCCAGCTCGCGCAGCTCCCGCACTTTGTCCTCTTCGACCTCGGTGGCGATCACCCGGCCCCGCTCGCCCACCAGCCGCGCCAGCTCGACTGCGAAGTCACCGTCACCGGCCCCCACGTCGGCCACCGACATGCCCGGCTCCAGACCGAGAGCGGCGGCTATCTTCTCGACCTCGGCCGGCGAGGCGCCGGAGGCGCAGCCGGCCGCCATCCACACCAGCAGCACGGGAGCCGCCCGGCGCAAGGCGCCTCGAAGACGGTGACGGATCGCTCGAGTGGCGTGCACGGCCTGCAGGTCCTCCCACTGCCGCTTACGGACTCCAGCGGATCGAGGTTTTCGCGGCCACCGGCCGACTGGCTGTCTTGCTCTGCCGAACCTGCTTCGGTAGAGCAAGACACTGCACCGGCAGAAGCCCGCAAGGGCCGGAAGCCGGCTAGAAATTCAACACCAGGCCGAAGTTGGCGCCGAGGCCCGTCATGTCGGTGTCGAAGTCCTGGATGTCGGTGCTGTTGGCCTGGGCCTTGATGCTGCGATAGACCGCCTCGCCGAAGAGCGACAGCCTATCGTTCATGATCGGGTAGTCCAGCCCGGCCATGAAGTAGATCCCGAACTCCTCGGGAACAAGCACCTCGACGCGGCGCCGAATCTCGGTATCGACCACGTTGGCGTCGATGTCGAGATAGGTGAAACCGACACCGACGTACGGCTCGATCTTGCCGGCGACGTCGAAGCCGTAGCTCAGCCCGACGTCGATGGGGAAGGCTTCGATCCTGAACAGGATGCCGTCACCGATCTGGAAGAACGAGTCGAGCCACGAGGTCCGCAGCTCCAGGTTCCAGTCGGGACCGAGGTCGACGGTCACGCGGACACCGGCGCCCTGATCGTCTTCGGCGTCACTGGTGTTCCAGTGGGCGACCATCGGGCCGATGCCACCGGCGTGCAGAGGTCCCGCCAGAACGATGAGCAGAAACAGGCCGGGTATCCACTTTTTCATCTGTCTTCCTCCTCGACCGCTCGCAGCTGCCGAACCAGTCGTCTGAGATTATCCTTTTATTATCGATGTTTAGGCCCATCCGCGCAAGCCCGGGGCCAGGCGCATGGAATCTCCGCCACGAGCGACCGCCGACGAATCCGCCTGACGAGCCTCGCCTCCTGCGCCGCCTGAGCCGAGAGCCGCGAGCTTTCGCTAGGCGCGGTCGGGGGAATCTCCAGCGGCAGCCTTATCGAAATCGCTCTCTGAGTCGTCGTTCAGCGAGCCACCCGCCAATGCCAACATACCCTACCCCGTGGGGTATGTTCCGGCGCCGCATCCGTTGCGATCGTAGATCTCGAGCTGGGTCTACGCCTCCCCCAGACGGCGCGTCAGACGCAGACCCGACGAAACGCCTTTCTACGGAGGAGCCACCCATGAGGGTTCGAACTCTGCCCCTGGCCTTCCTGGCATCGGCGGTGCTGCTGCGCATGGTGCCGGCGGCCGCCAGCGAGGACCTGGAGGCCACCGAGGTCGGCACCGAGACCTGCCTCGAATGTCACGACAGTGCCGAGATGAACCTGCAGAACGTGCATTTTCGGATCGAGTCGTTCGAAGTGCGCGGCCGGAGCGTCGGCTGCGAGAGCTGCCACGGTCTGGGCTCGCGTCACGCCGAAGAGGGCGACGCGGACCTGATCCAGCGCTTCGCCGCGGACGACTACGCGGCCAGCGAAGCCTGTGTGGGCTGCCACCGCGGCAAAGGCCTGCACCAATGGCAATCCTCGACGCACGCGATCGAGGGCGTCGGCTGCACCGAGTGCCACACGGTCCATGAGGCCAGCCGGGCCGAGGCCTCCTGCATGTCCTGCCACGGCGAGCAGGTCGCCCGCTTCCGGCTGCCGTCGCACCACCCGCTGCCCGAGGGCAAGATGAGCTGCGACAGCTGCCACGACGTGCACGCCTCGACCGAAGGCATGTTGCGCACCAGCCAGCGGAGCAACGACCTCTGCTACACCTGCCACCAGGCACACGAGGGGCCGTTCATCTTCGAGCATGCGCCGGTACAGGAGGACTGCAGTCTGTGCCACGACCCCCACGGCTCGGTGGCCGAGCCCCTGCTGACGGCGAACGAGCCGGTGCTGTGCCTGCAGTGCCACGAGTTCCACTTCCACGCCGGCTACCAGAGCGCTGACGCCGCGGAAGTGGAGATCGGCGGCATCGAGCGCGAGAACCCGTTCGGCGCCCAGGGCTTCAACATGGCCTACACGACGAGCTGCACACAATGCCACTCCAGCATTCATGGCTCGGATCTGCCGTCGCAGACGGTGACCGGCCGAGCCGGGCTGGTCCGCTAAAGGGAGAGAGACCATCATGAGAACTCATTGGAGTCTGCTCTTCGCGGTCGTCCTCTTCGTCGCAGCAGCCGCTGGAGCGCAAGCCGCGCCCTCGGGCACGGAAGGCAGCGCGGAGGTCGGCGTCTGGGACGCTTCGACCGAGGGCAGCCGCGACGTGGTCAGCGAGTACGAAGCCGCAGACGGTGGCCCGGACCTGCGGTTGGAGCTGCGCTCCGACAACCCGGGCGGCATCGTCGAGGTCGACGCCGAGGTTCGCGACGACAACGATCAGGTCCTGTCGCTCGGCTTCGACGTCGGCCGCTCCCTGCGGTCGGAAACCGCCTACACGGCACTCGTCCATCGCCTCGGCTTTCGCAACCTGGACCACTTCGCGGCGGTGACCAGCCACGGACGCGTGACCCTGCATACCGACAGAGCGCCGGGACAGCAGTACGCCATCGACTACCAGTTGCTCGAGCACCGCACCGAGTTCCAGCCCAGGAGCATGGACAACCTGACCCTCGCCGTCGGCTACCGGCAGCAGGAGCGCGAAGGGGTGCGGCAGCAGACCAACATCTCGCACTGCGACGCCTGCCACGTCATCAACCAGGCCAGGCCGGTCGACGAGTCGACCACCGACGCCCGGCTCGAGGCACAGATCGCCTGGGACGGCGGCCAGGTGACGGCGAGCATCGTCAACCGCGAGCTCGAGCAGGATCCCACCTCCATCAGCCTGCTCTACGACAACGCCCTCCACCCCGAGCTGCGCGCACCGGTTTTCGACAACCGGCTGCAGTACGACTCGGCCGAGGGGCCCCAGGCCGTGGGTCAGCAGCCGAACATCGACAAGGAGATCATCGAGATCGATGGCTCCTTCGACGACGTCGGCGGCTTCGCGGTGACCGCAGGAGGGGCCTGGTCGACTACCGAGAACCGTCTAACCGGCTACGAGGCAAGCTATTCGGGGGCCGTCCTCGGCGCGGCGCGCATGTTCCAGAACTGGAACCTCTCGTTCCGCGGCCGCTCCTACAGTCTGGAGAATGACGACGTGTTCGTCGATTCCGTCGAGCGGCTGGGTATCGCCGGACCACAGGCGGGGCTCACCTATCGCCAGATCTACGGTTTCGATCCCGACTACCTGCGCCAATCGGCGCTGGACCGGCAGGTCTTCGAATCCAACCTCGACCTGTCGCGAAGGCTCGGCGCCAAGCGTGGCCGGGTGCGGTTCTCCTGGGACTACATGACGGTCGACCGCGACCACCTCGAGGTGGCGCCGGGCGAGACCAGGAGCATCACCAACGTTCTCGGTGCCTCCTGGCGGGCGCGGCCCAAAAAAGGCTGGAAGACGCAGCTCGGCTTCGAGCATGGCGAGACCGACAGCCCGTTCGGAAATCTCGACGGCGCCTACTCCACCCTGACCTCGCAGTCTTCACCGAACCCGTTTCTTCCCCAGGCTGCCCAGTACTACGTCTCCCACGCGGCTCGCATAGCCGACATCGGCGCCTCGCCGAGCTCCTGGGACGAGCTCACGGCGCGCGCCAGCCACTCGGCCGGCAGCCATACCCTGAGCGCCAGCTACCGGCTGTGGGACGGCGACAACAACGACGGTGATCTGACCGATTGGTCGCGCAGCGTCCAGGCTGCGACCATCGCTTTCTGGTCGGCGCCGGCGGCCACCTGGGACTGGCACGTCGCCTACACCTGGAACGAGACCGAGCTCGATCTACCGGCCTCGATACCACTCTTTGATGGGTGAGCGGGCTCGATCCTCTCCGGCCAGTTTGGCTCGGATCGCGCTCTGCTCGACTACGACACGGAGTTCAACACGCTGGTTGGCGGCATTCGTTTCAAGCCTGCCGAGCCGCTGACGCTGAAGCTCAATGTGGCCTTGAACGAGGCCCAGGCGAGCTTCGGGTCGTTCCGCTTTCCGGAAGGTGAGGCCTTCGCGGCGGCGCGGCCGAACCAGAGCTTCGACTTCTCGCTGACCAACACGAACTCCGACCTCGACACGTCGTTTTTCGAGGCCGGTATCCAGGCGCGCTATGACGTGAAGGAAGAGATCTACCTGACCGCCGGGTACCGCTACCTCGACTTCGACGACAACGCGCCCTATCTGGGTGACGACTCCGGCAGTGTGGAGTTCGTCAACTTTGGGGTGGGCTGGGCTTTCTGAGAGCCCACCCTAGCTTCATCCCCTTCTCCTCTCGAGGCCCTCTTCGGCACCCGCCGGAGGGGGCCTCACCTCTACCAGAGGCTCTCAGGGAGCCTCGAACAGGCCGGCGAAGCGCTCCGCCAGCTGCGGCCCGCCGGCGGTCTCTTCGTGCTTGAAGAAGACGAACGCCTCCTGCCAGGGCAGCTCCCGCAGCCGCGTCGCCCATCGCTCCAGATCGGCGACGCTGTAGTCGGTGCGGCGCAGGCGAAGATAGCCATAGTCGGCGGTCGCCACGACCGGCGGTTCAGCGGTCCCGCCCCGGTCCGATACCACCAGCGCAGCGCTGCCGTGGGCAGAGAGCAGACGATAGACCTCCTCGTCGAACCAGGAGTCGTGACGGAACTCGAAGGCCGCCCGGCAATGCGGCGGCAACAGCTCGAGAAACCCACCCAGCACATCGTCGTCGCGCTTGAAGTTGGGCGGCAGCTGAAACAGCAGCGGCCCCTGCTTGGCGCCCAGCACCTGCACCGTGTCGAGCAGGTACTGCACGAGCTCCTCCACCGCGCGCAGACGGCCAAAATGCGTGATCCGCCGTGAGGCTTTGATGGCGAACAGGAAGCCGTCCTCGGTCGCCTCCGCCCAGGCCTCGAGGACCGACTCGCGCGGCAGCCGATAGAAGGTGTTGTTGATCTCGACCGCCGGCAGACGGGACGAGTAGTAGGACAGCATGTCCTTCGCCGGCAGCTCCTCCGGATAGAAGGAGCCCTTCCACTCCTTGTACGAGTAGCCGCTGGTGCCGACGAGGAGACGCACCGGATCAGCCGCCGTCGCGCAACAGGTGGCTGACCGCTTCCAGGCTGCCGTCGTTGGGGGCCGGCTCGAGGTCGAGCAGATGGCACATCAACTCGTAGAGATGCACGTTGGAGAACGGCGGCACCGTCTCGCCCCGGCGCAGGCCCGGGCCGGAGGCAACGAACAACGCTCCCATCTCCTCGAGCTCGTGGTGATAGCCATGGTCGCCGAGTGACAGCCGGCCGCCGCGCAGCTCGAGATAGGCACGGCTGGTGACCCGCCAACCGCCGTCCAGCAGCCCGACGATCGGCGCGATCCGCGGGCTGTCCCGGTAGTGCCACCCGTCGGGGATCTCCGCCTTGCGGTAGACGGTCAGATGCGGATGGGCGCCGGACAGGCTCTGGTAGACCTCCTCGACGTCCTCCGGCTTGGGCCAGACCGCCAGCACGGGCGCCCAGTCGATGACCTTGGCGATCTCGAGGTCGACGTAGTCGTCGAGCACGATCACCTGGTCCGGAGGCGTGCCGATCATGCCGTGGTCGGAGGTCACCAGCAGGTGCGCCTGGTCCCAGAGTCCGCGCTCCTCGAGGCCGGTGATCAGCCGGCCGAGAGCGGCATCGACCCGCTGCACGGCGGCGTCGACCTGGGCCCGCGCGTCGGGGCCGAACCGGTGCGCCGCGTCGTCCACGTCACTGAAGTAGACGGTGGCGAAGGCCGGCCGCTCGGTGGGGGGCAGGTCGAGCAGGGCGAGTACCTGGTCGACCCTCTCCTCATGCGAGACCGAGCCGTCGTAGGGCCGCCAGTGGGCCGCATGCTGGCCGTCATTCGGCGCCTCGGATCCGGGCCAGAAGAACGGCGCCGCGACCCGCCCCTGGCGCTGTGCGGTCCGCCAGATCGGCTCACCGTGCCACCATCGGGGGTCCTGCACCGCACTGCGGTTGCGCAAGCCAAAGCGATCCTCGAGCGCGGGATCGACGATGTTGTTGGCGACGATGCCGTGGTGCTCGGTGTAGAGCCCGGTCACCACGGTGTAGTGGTTGGGAAACGTCTTGGTCGGGAACGCCGGGATCAGCCGTTCGGCGCGCACCCCCGCGGCGGCGAGGCGGTCGAGCGCCGGCGTCGGCACGCGGTCCATGAAGTCCCAGCGAAAGCCGTCGAAGCTGACCAGAATCAGCAGCGGCGCCGGGGCCGCTGACTGTCGTACCGCCGAGCACGCGCCGGCGGCCACGAGCACGGCGAGAACACCCGCCGCTAAACGTGCCGAAACGCCGCGCAGGCCGCGCCGACTCCCTATCCGCACCCGCCCGTTCATCAGCGCGAGACGCTAGCACAGGATAGAATCCGAAAGCCTGCCGGGCAGTCGCTTCTCGCCGCCGTCCCGCCCCCATCCAAGCGACGGAATCACTTCAGGAGATCCAGATTCATGCCGACCCGCTTTCCCAAGGAGGCCGTTCTGCGCGATGG
>CALZJC010000160.1 GCA_945787525.1 Thermoanaerobaculia bacterium
TCCGCTGCCTGGCGCGCAACATGCCGGCGGAGCGGTTCGACATCATCACCGGAGTCTCCGCCGGGGCGATCAACGCCTCCTTCCTGGCCTCACATCCCGGACCGCTGGTCGACGCGGTGGACGAGCTGAGCGATCTCTGGTCGGGGCTCAGCGCGGAACGGATCTTTCGCGTCGGCGGCCTGTCGCTGGCCGGCAGCGTGGCCCGATGGGGCCTGCGGCTGGCCTCCGGCGGCAACACCGCGACGCCGACGGCCAGGGGACTTCTCGACACCGCCCCGCTGCGCCAGCTGCTGGAGGAGTGCCTGCACCCGGTGAACGGCGAGATCCCGGGCATCGCCGACAACGTCGACAACGGCAGCCTGTCGGCCGTTGCCTTGACCACCCTCGACTACGGCACCGGCCAGACGGTCACCTGGGTGCAGGGACGTGAGATCTCCGCCTGGGAGCGCCCCACCCGGATCGGCGTCAACTGCCGCTTGACGGTCGACCACGTCATGGCCTCATCCTCGCTGCCGCTGGTCTTCCCGGCCGTCAAGCTGGCGGGCTCCTGGTGCGGCGACGGCGGGGTGCGCATGCTGACGCCGCTGGCACCGGCCATCCATCTGGGCGCCGACCGGATCCTGGCCATCTCGACGCGCTATGCGCGCTCGCGGGCGGAGGCCGACCGGCCCGCCATCAGCGCCTATCCGCCGCCGGCGCAGATCGCCGGCACGCTGCTCAACGCCATCTTCCTCGACTCCGTCGATCTGGATGCGTTGCGGCTCGAGAGGACCAATAGCCTGCTGCACAAGCTGCCCGCCGAGAAGTGGGGGCAGCTCAGACCGATCAAGCTGCTGGTCTTGCGGCCATCCATCGACCTCGGCGTCCTGGCCGCCCGGTACGAGGCCGATCTGCCGGGAGCCTTTCGCTTCATGACCCGCGGTCTCGGCACCCGCGAGACCGCCAGCCCCGACTTCCTCAGCCTGCTCATGTTCCAGGCCGACTACCTGAAGAAGCTGATCGAGGTCGGCGAGAGGGACGCCGAGCGCCGGGTGGCCGAAATCGGCGAGTTGATGGCCGGCTGAGCCGGATATCCGCGCCGGCGCGAAGAAGCCCGCGGTGTGGAGCGCCGCGGGATCGGGCAGCGGACTCCCCGCGCCGGTGACTAACCGCTCGCGGCGCGGGCCCGAATGTCCTCTAGCCTGACCTTCTCACCAATCGTCTGCGAAACGCCGTATCTACCCGAATCTGCAGCGTTACGCTCCGGTCGGGCATCCTCAGCGTGCTTCGAGCACGCTTGCGGTGCCCTCGGTCGCAAGTCTTGCATCTTCAGGCAGCTACGATGTTTCGCTAGGACGATCGGTGAGAAGGTCAGGCTTCCAGGTCGGCCAGCACCGCCTCGCTCACCCGGCTCAGCTCGTCGAACCCCGACGGGTACACCAACCTGCGCACCGGCACCTCCTGGACCAGCCGCGCGAAGAGATCCAGCCGGCTGGGCTGCAGGCCGACCGCCTCGACGATGTAGGGCGAGAAGGAGCAGCGCAGCATCTCGATCACCGCCTGGCGGGGCGAGACCGGAGAGATGCCGACCTCGGCGACCGACGTCCCGGAGTCTTGGCGCTCGGGAAGGTAGATGCAGCCGAACGGCGCCGCGGCGGCTTGGAACGAACCGAAACCGCCCGGGCCGACCGGAACCCAGTGCTTCCCGAACCGCACCGGGGTCGCCGCACGGACATGCCGATCGGCAATGAAATGCGCCAGGCCGTCGGGCCACATGCGCATCTGGGGGTAGGCCGAGCGGGCCACCAGGCCGCCGCGGCGGAGCTCGATCGGCAGCAGGTCGTCGGTCAGGAGGGGGGCGCCACGGTCCATCAGCGTCGCGGCCAGGGCGCTCTTGCCCCCCTGGTTGGTGGCCATGAACGCGATCGCCAGGCCGCCGATAACCACCGCCGAGGCGTGCAGGACGCAGATCGCCAGCCTCTCCAGCCAGTAGGCCAGCACCGGCCCGAGAAGCCGGATCTCGACCAGATGGCCGGCGCTCGGGTGGCGCAGGTGGCAGTCGATGCGCCTCTCGCCGAGGTAGAAATCCAGCCCGTGACCGAAGCGCAGAAGCTCGCCGTCCGGCAGCCGGTAGAGTCGAGACACGCTCTCGCCGGCCTGGTCCAGGAGCGGGCTCTCGTAGAGCGGCGCTCCCGGCTGCGCCGCGAGCGGGGCTCGGCCGGAGCTCGAAAACACCAGATCCGCGGCGCCGCGCGCCGGGGCCAACCGGCTCTCGAAGGCAAAATCACTGGTCAGCGTCAGTCCGAACAGGCCGTGCTCGCGCTGGCCAACCGCGGCTTCGGAGCGTCTCTGGGCCATGGCCTCTAGCCCGACCTTCTCACCAATCGTCTACGAAACGCCGTAGCTGCCTGAATCTGCGGCGTTACGCTCTGGTCGGGCATCCTCAGCGTGCTTCAGTAACCGGTGACCGGAGAGCGTCCGGGCAAACGCCTCGAGATCGGCGGACAACGTCCGGCGGGACGCCTCGTATCGGCCGGCGAGGTACTCGACACCGGCTTCCACACTCCCCCACCCGGCGAGGACGTTCCACATGTCGACCGCGACGCCCTCGAGCGAGTAGACCCGATCGGAGTCCAGCGAGTACAGCCAGATCCGCCCGTCGCAGCGGGCGCTGGCGACCCCATCGGCGACCTGCCACGCCGGGGCGGCCACCGGTGCCGGTGGCGGGCCCAGCTCGGCGCGCGACTTGAGACACCGATGGGCGGGCAGCAGCCGCCAACCCTCCTCCAACTCCTCGCTGACCGGGTTCCAGATCGGACGATCGGGCTCGCTCCAGGCAAAGCAGACCAGATCCGGCAAACCCAGCCAGTAGGGGCCGCCGCCGAGCCGCTCCTGCCCCGCGGCCCGCCAGCGCTCGTACTCCTCGCCATAGATCTGGCGGGCGTGATCCGCCAGATCCGCCACGGCCAGACAGCGCTCTACCCGAGGCTCGCGCTCGACGATCGCCGCCCGCAGCTCCGGGTGAGAGTAGAGGTGGGCGAACACCACGCGCGGACTGGCCACCACCGCCAGGGTTTCGCGGAAGCGAGCGCCGCTCAACGCACAATCGTCGACCAGCAGCAGCGGCCGGGCCGGATCGGTAGCGCAGCCGGCTGCAAGCTGCGCCTTCAGATTCAGCATGTACGACAGCATGCCGAGCACGATCATCCCACCCCGCGGGATTCCCCGGACGGCGAACTCCTCGAGCGCGCGCCGCGGGTAGGCCTGGAGCAGCCGGGCCGCCAGGGCCTCGCAGTCGCGCTCGGCCTGCCGGTAGTCGACGTAGCGCAGGGTGCGGCGCAGGCGTCGGACCAGCTGCGGCAAGGTACCGAGCCGAGCCGCATCGACCGGTCTCAGCCCGCTGGGACTCCGCGACTCTGGCGACAACCGGGCCTCCTCAGGGCTCGAGCGCGAAGATCGTCATGCCGATGTCGTCGCCGCGCACCTCCCACTCGCTGGACTCCCGCTTCCGGTTGGGCCCGAACGAGTAGACGAAGATGATGCGGCGGCCCTGCCGCCGCGAGCATTTGTCGCGGATCCAGTAGGGCGAATTCCACGGATCGAGGAAAAACTCGGCGCGCTCCTCGGGCAGACCCTGCTCGGTCAACGCGGCGAAGGCGCCTTCGTACAGATAATCGGTGTCGTACTTCTCGACGAACGAAAAGACGCGTTTGTGCAACCCGCACTTGGTCACCGATCGACCGCGGTTGCGCCTCGCCATGGTCAGGAAGTCGCTCTCGAGCGCCGCGGTCTCCGCGGCGACGGCCTCGAGGATGGCCGGATCCGCGCCGCGCTGCCGGCGCGAGAGGGCGGCCGCGGAGAGCCCCAGGGCGCCGATGATGGCGACGACCAGCGCCAACCGGCCGAGCCGCCGGCCGCTCTCATCGGCGCGGCCGCCGTGCGTCTCGGCGGCGTGCAACGCCGCGAACAGAAACGCCATGCCGAGCATCAGCTCGACGACCTCGCCGGTGAACTTGAACGGGTAGGCCTGGTAGGTGTAGAAGCTGACCAGAAAGGCCGGAGCCAGCGTCCACGTCGGCGCCACCACGGCCATCCGCCCGAACAGCCGGCGGACCGGCGGCACCAGCGCCAGCAGCGGCAGCACGACGCCGTAGCCGAGTATGACGGCTTTCAAGCTCAGCTTGCGCAGCGAGGTATCGACGACGTTGTGGACATTCAGCTCCTGCTGGAAGTTCTGCTCCAGGAAGTAGACCGGCGGCCGGTAGCCAAGCACCCGCTGGCCCCAGGAGATCTCCTCGCCGGCCACGAAGAAGCAGAAGAGACCGACGCCGGCCAGGAACCAGGGCAGCGCCCCGGTGGACCGCTTCTGGCGGACGGCGGCGACGGCGAAGACGACGGCGGCAACGGCGAAGGCCCAGACCGTCGCCCACTCGAGGAACTCGTCCTCCTGCACCGCCTGGTAGTAGGCCTCCCGATTGGACTCGTTGAGCGCGAAAGCGACGACGAGCGGCAGGACCGCCAGCAGGTTGGACAGCACCGCCCAAGCGGGTCCCGGTGTCTCGGCTCTCGTTGTCCTGGGCATGAACCGAAGCGATGCGCTACGTCCCAACCGGACACCCTCGCCAGATAGAACGCCGCGCCAGGATACCGCTCAAAGCCACCACAGGCCTAGGAGCGGCAGGGCGCGGCATCGGCCGCGCCCTCCACGATCACACCTCCGGCTGCCGGACCGGGCGGTCTCAGCGCCGCCACCGGCCGACGGAGCCCTTCTTCCACCGCGAGTGGCCACCATCGTCTGAGTCGCTGTCGGAGTCACTGTCCGAATCACTGTCCGAATCGCTATCCGAGTCGTCGTCCGAATCGCCGTCGTCGGTGACGATCACGCCGTTCACGTGGCAGACCCTCCCACCGTCGCCATCGGAGTCGGAGTCGCTGTCGGAGTCGGAGTCGGAGTCGGAGTCGCTGTCGGAGTCGCTGTCGGAGTCGCAGTCCGAATCGTGGTCGGAATCGCTGTCGCCGTCGGAATCCGACCCGCTGTCCGAGTCCGAATCCGAGTCGGAGTCCGATCCGCTATCGGAGTCGCTGTCCGAATCGCTATCGGAGTCGTCATCGAAGTCGGTCAGACAGATCGGAGCGACCCCGGTGATGACACCGTTGCCTTTGCCGTCGGAGTCGGAGTCACTGTCCGAGTCGGAGTCGCTATCGCTGCCCGAGTCGGAGTCGCTATCGCTGCCCGAGTCGGAGTCGCTATCGCTATCCGAGTCCGAGTCGCTATCGCTATCCGAGTCCGAGTCGCTGTCGCTGCCCGAGTCCGAGTCGCTGTCGCTGCCCGAGTCCGAATCATCGTCGTCATCACCCAGCGGGCAGAGCTCCCCGCCCTCGCGGCTGGCGCCGGCAACCACCAGGAAGTCACCGCTCTCGAGACCCGCTCCGATCGGCTGGGAGCAGCTCGTATGTATCGTGGTGTTGAGCCGCCCGTTGACCCAGATCCTGATCTCGGTGCCGAGCGTGCCTTTTTTCCAGGTGCCGTTGAACGAGAACTCCTCGTTGGTCTGCACGATGTCGTTGAAGACGATCGCACCGTCCTTCTTCTGCTCCACCACAACCTGGGCGTTGATCCGCAGGCCCAGGTAACGCAGCGTCAGCGCCGTGACCTTGCCCTCACAGCTGCCGCACTCGACATCACAGGGGCAGACATAGGGGAAATCGAAGGTCAGGACATCACCCGAGCCCACCGGGTCCACCCCGAAGCCCGGCACTTCACGCTCCGGCCCGTCCAGGCCGTCGCCGCCGCCTACCGTGACGATCAACACCTGCGGCGACAGCGTCGTGGCCATGCCCTCGAGGGCGCCGCCGGGCTCGAAGTTCTCCGGCGCCACCTCCACCAGGTACTCACCCGGCGCCAGTCCCTGGAAGACGTACATGCCGCTGCCGTCGGTCGTCACGGTCTGCTGCACCGGGCCCTGCTGCAGCGAGTCCCACAGGTTCAGGATCACATCGGGAATGCCGGGCTCGCCGTCCTGCGCGAGACCGTCGCCGTTGAGATCGAGATAGACGAAGTCGCCGACGTTGTACTCGGGGTCTGGCACGACTTCGGCATCGAATCGGAAGGCGTTCAGGTTCTCCAGATCGAGGCCGGTGACCCGCACCTCGTAGAGCCCCGGCGGCAGCTCGGCGACCTGCTGGTCGGAGTCCACCGTGCGCGTCGTCGGCACGCCCGGGTTGCTCGGGTCGAAGAGGGTGATGTCGCACAGCGTCGACCCTGCCGACAGGCAGAAGACCTCCCACTCCTGGTTGCCCGAGGGATCGTCGTTGACGGCGAGGATCTCGTCGAGACCGCCGGTCTCGCCGTCGAAGCGCTCGCGCAGGATGACCTCGTAGCCGATCGACGGCGAGCGCTGAAAGATGTGACCGAGGCCGGCCGGGTTGAAGTCGTCGGGCGGGCTGCCGGTCGATGGCGACAGGCCGCTGGCGACGCCCTCCACCGGCACGATCTGCTCGACGCAGAAGTCGCCCGGCGCAGGATCGGAGCCGGTGCACAGCGCAGTGCAGCCGGTCTCACCCGGGTGCAGACCGGGCTCGGTGCAGAGAAACGCCCAGGGCGGCAGGTCGCCGGCGCCCCCGTCCGACGGCGTGTTTGCGTCGTCCGTGTCGTTGTTGTTGCCGTCCCAGTCGCCGCGATCGAGGTCGCCGTCCCAGATCTCGATCTGGCCGATCTGCCCGGAGCCGCCGGGGCCTCGCACTTCGAGGAAGAAGCTGAACGAGCCGTCGAAGGTGGTGCCGCCGTCCAGGCAGGCCGGGAAGTTGCTGAAATTGCTCTCGCAATCCGGGAAGATGATCGCGAACTCCTTGGGACTGGGCATGGAGGCGATGAAGGCGAACGGCTGCTGCGTCACCTGGATCGACACCTCGCCGTCCGTCTGCACCTTGAAGCTGCTCCGGATCGCCGGCTGCAGCTCTCCCTGCAGCGACGCCCGCAGCACGTAGGAGTAGATCGAGCCGTCGCCGGCCAGCGCCGAGGGATGGTTGGGGATAGTGAACGCGACCCAGGCGTTGTCCAGGGTCTGCGTCTCACCGTTGATCGTCGTCAGGGGAGTCAGGCTGTCGGGCATGCCGTCCCCGTCCGCATCCGGCAACAGATCGAGGTTCAGCACGGCGGCGAAGGAGCCGGTGTTCAGGTCCCAGGTCCCCGTCCCGTCGCTGGTCTCGCCGTCGAAGATCTGCAGCTCGAAGCTGGCCAGATCCGCTGGCGAGCGGATCTGGATGTCCACCTGCTCATCGGTGAGGGTGTTCAACCCCTGGCCGTCGGTGATCACCAGAAACCGCCCGTCGTCGACCTCGCATGACGGCAGGCAGTTGATGTCCGGCTGCGCGGCGGCAACCGCCGGCATCATGACTGCGAGACCGACCAGCACCACAACGATCGCGAAATTCTCCACTGACCTCATCGCACTAGCCTCCATCAACTCGATCCCGCGGCTCACCGGATCTTCACAGATTCTCTGCGCTACCCGTCAGGAGAACGTCAGCAAGTACATTGAAGAAGACTCATGACTCGAGCAGCTTGCCGGCCCCTGGCGCTACCAGCTGACAAGAAGACAGTCCGTGGAGTGCCCGCTCGGCGGTGTCCAACAGGGGTATCGTGGCCACTCCTCGTCGGGTGTTAATTCTCGAACGAGGCGCCGAAAGTGTCGCCAGGGGTAACTGTGGACAGGGACCGGGTGAGCTCCCTCAAGCTGCCGTACACCTGCAGTTCGGGCGGCTGGTAGGGGCGGCCGCCCCGGCCGTCGTCCGACTCGCGTCGCGCCTCCGGGGGTGCGGGTCGCTCGTCGGTCATCGTCTGCTCACCCTTGTCGAGCCCCCCCCTGAGCCACGATTCCAAGGAGAGGAAAGAGAGCAGTCCATAGACGGTACCCTTTCCATTCCAAAATGAGCCGAAGGCCGCGCCGACCGAGCCGTTTGTGAAGTCTACAGCCTGCGCTCGGGGCTTGTCCAGCAACCGTTCGACCTCTGCCCGCTGCTCGTCTCTCAGCCGTCTGACGAGCAGGTCCTTGATGTGGCTCTTGGATTCCCGACGGCGGATCCCCTCGGGCATCCTGCCGGCCCCGCCGTGCCAGCTGCGCAGTCGGCGCGGCGCGTGCAGCAGAAGATCGACCACCCGGCGGTCGAGGAACGGCAGCCGCCATTCGACCCCGGCGTGGGCCGCCGTCACGTCGATCGCCCCGTATCGCGCCAGATCGTGCGGCCGCCCGATCGACCGCGCGGCCCAGCGCCCCGACCGCGACAGGCTGGCGGCAAGGGCGCGCTGCGGCAGGGCCGGCAGCCGGCGTCGCCAGGAGCCCCGACCGGCGGGCCGGACCCAGTCCTTGGCCGTGCCCCGCCCGAGCCACCGCAGCCTCTGCCGCACCGCGGCCGGCACCAGGGGCCAGAGGAGACCGCGGGCCAGAAGCTCGAGCGTGTGCTTGCCGGTGGCCGCGCGGAATCGAGCCAACTCGGCCGCGAGATCGTGCCAGGCAATCAGCTGCAGGGCCGCCGGATCGTAGTAGAAGGCGTGTCCGAGAGCCTGGTTGGCGCCTTCACCCGCCAACACCACTCGACAGCCGCTCTGGGCGGCGTGCTCGAAAAGGGCCGACGTATGGCTGCGCAGCAGGTAGAGCTCGGGCTCGTCCAGGGGATGGTCGTCGTCTTCTCGCGCGCCCAGCGACAGCGGCAGATCGTCGGCCGGGATGCGCTGCGCCGCGACGCCTTCGAGCCATCGGTCGAGCTCGTCGAAGTACTCCCGTTCGTCCGCCGTCGGCGTCTCCTCGAAGGTCAAGCCGATGAGACGCAGCTGTCCGGCCGCGCTGTCTCCGAGCGCCGCATGGGCCACGCTGGCAACCGCCGCCGAGTCGACGCCACCGCCGGCGAGAAGCCCGACCGGCGTCGTGCTCCTGAGCCGGCAGCGCACGGCCAGATCGAAGACCTCGCGGAAGCCCTCGACCCACTCGTCGTCGGATGCGAACGAGCCGTTGAAGGTCGAGCCCAACCGCCACCAGAGCTGTTGGCGGAGACCTCCCGCATCCACCGCCACGAAGTGCCCGGGAGCCACCCTGCGCACGCCCTCAAAGACCGTGCCCTCGATCCAGTGGCGATACGAATCCTGCAGAAACGCCTCGATCAGGTAGCGATTGAGCGGCGGCCGCTCGGGCAGCGCCGCCAGCACCGCCCCGATGGTGCTGCCAAAGACGATCGTGGCCCCGTGCCGCGCCCAGTAGAGCTGCCGCACGCCCAGGGCGTCACGCGCCAGGAGGAGCCGTCGTCTGTCGCCATCCCACAGGGCGAACGCGAAATCTCCGAGGACCTCATCGCAAAGCCGCTCGCCAAACACCCGGTACGCGGCGAGCATGAGTCGGGCGTCCGAGGCGTCGTCATCGAGCCCCGGGAACCGGCGCCGCAGATCCGTCAGCAGCCGCGGCCGGTTGTCCACCCGCGCGTCGGCGGCGAGCCAAAGACGGCCCTCTCCGTCGCCGATGGGCTGCGTCTCCCCCACCTCCTCCGGCGTCGTCCAGAAACGACCGTGGACCATGCCGATGGCGTCGTGGGCCCAACTCGCCAGACCGTCCGGCGAGCGGTAGGCGAGCCGATCCGCCATGCGCTCCAGCAGCGCCGGATCGACCGGGGCGCCGTCGAGATTCAGCAAGCCGGCGAAGCAGCTCACCGCGTCGAGCTCTCCGCCGTTCGCCGGGTGGCGGCGGATACCGCTGGCAGCTCGGCTAGGCCACGCTGACGTCGTCGCACAGGAAGACGTCCTGGATGGCGTTGAGCAGCTCGACGCCCTCGGCCAGGGGGCGCTGGAACGCCTTGCGGCCCGAGATCAGACCGCAACCGCCGGCCCGCTTGTTGATCACCGCGGTGCGCACCGCCTGGGCGAGATCGTCCTGGCCGCTCGACGAGCCGCCGGAGTTGATCAGCCCCACCCTGCCCATGTAGCAGTTGGCTACCTGCCAACGCACCAGATCGACCGGATGGTCGGTGGTCAGCTTGTCGTAGACCAACGGGTGGGTCTTGCCGAAGCCCACGGCGTTGTAGCCGTTGTTGTTCGTCGCCTGCTTCTGCTTGACGATGTCGGCCTCGATGGTGACACCCAGGTGGTTCGCCTGGCCGGTGAGGTCGGCCGCGGCGTGGTAGTCGACGCCGTCCTTCTTGAACGCCGGCTGGCGCAGGTAGCACCAGAGAATGCAGGCCATGCCCAGCTCGTGCGCCTGGGCGAAGCACTCGGCGATCTCGACCAGCATCTCGTCCGAGTTCTCGGCCCCGAAGTAGACCGTCGCGCCGACCGCCGCGGCGCCCAGGTCCCAGGCCTGCTCGACGTTGGCGAACAGCACCTGCTTGTAGCGCGTCGGGTAGGTCAGGGTCTCGTTGTGGTTGATCTTGACGATGAACGGAATGCGGTGGGCGTACCTGCGTGACATCGTTCCCAACACACCGATCGTCGAGGCCACGCCGTTGCAGCCGCCCTCGATCGCCAGCTCGATGATGTGCTCGGGGTCGAACAGCGCCGGGTTGGGCGCGAACGAGGCCGCCGCCGAGTGCTCGATGCCCTGGTCCACCGGCAGGATCGAGACGTAGCCGGTGCCGGCCAACCTGCCGTGGTTCAGGATCCGCGCCAGGTTGACGAGCACGCTGGGCTTGCGGTTGGAGATCCCCCACACTTTGTCCAGGTGGTCGGGCCCCGGCAGGTTGAGCTGGTCGCGGGTGATGCCGGTGCAGGTGTGCTCGAGAAGGCTCTGGGCCTCGTTCCCGAGCAGCTCGGCGATGCGGTCGATGGTCCCGGATCGGGACGGGGCTACGGTCATCTCGAACCCTCCTGAGAGCCCGGCCGCGAGGGCGGCCGGCTCGCTTTCGTGAGACGGTTATTGTGTCACAGCGCCCGTCAGGTACTCGGCCATCGCCCGCCAGACCTCGGGCCGGCCGAGCAGGTCGTTGTGCCCGGCGCCAGGCACTTCGAGGTAGCGCCCGCCGGGCAGGGCGCTCGCCAGACGCCGCCCGTGCTCGACCGGGATGATGCGGTCCTCGCGGCCGTGGATCACCAGCGCCGGGCCGCGCAGCTCCGCCGCCAGGGCGAGCGAGTCGTAGCGCTCGCGGAGCAGCAGCGACACCAGCCAGCCCGGGAAATGCTCGCCCGCCAGGCTCGGCAGATCGGT
>CALZJC010000161.1 GCA_945787525.1 Thermoanaerobaculia bacterium
GACGGCGCCGCCGGCGGCCAGATCGTCGAGCCGCCCGAGGTCGACCGCGGAGATCCCGCCCAGCTGGCCATCTGGCGCCGGTCGACCCACTTCAACCCGGTCAACATGGTGCTCTCGCTGCGTGATCCCGAGAAACGCTCGTACCCGTTGCGGCCGCTGGTCGACGAACGGCGCTACCTGCTGATCGGCCGCCACCACGAGGACAGGGAGCTGCTAGCGCTCGAGCGCCCCGGCCTGTGGAACGGCGCCATGGCCGGCTGGAACACCTGTTTCGTCGAGCTGCCCAGCGTGACCTTCAACCCGGTCAAGACGGTCTTCGACCTTCTCCGCCCCGAGCACCAGCCACAGAAGTCCCAGTAGCGGCGAGAGCCTCCCCCCCCCGCACCCGGAACCGCTCGAGCCGGGCCCCTGGAGGACCCACCCCTCGACTCCTGCTGCCGGCCGGTCTCAACGGGCACTCGGCCCCGCTTGTCGACTTTGGTCGCCGGCCGCGGCTATCGCCTAATACTCGTGCAGATACCGCTCCCGCTCCCACGGGTGCACGTGCGCCAGGTAGTCATGCCACTCCTTGCGCTTGGCGAGCACGAAGTTCTCGCAGATGTGGCTGCCCAGCGCCTCTCTCACCACGGCGTCCTTCTCCAGCATGTCGAGCGACTCGGACAGGTCGGCCGGCAGGGCGTCGATCTTCAGCCGCCGCTTCTCGCGCTGGCTCATGGCGAAGATGTTCTTGTTGACCGGCGGTCCGGGGTCGAGTTGCCGCTCGACACCGTCCAGACCCGAGGCCAGCATCACCGCCAGGGCCAGGTAGGGGTTGCACGACGGATCCGGGACCCGCAGCTCGCAGCGGGTCGACATGCCCCGCCGGTCGGGCACCCGCACCAGCGGGCTGCGGTTCTTCTCCGACCAGGCGATGTTGGTCGGTGCCTCGTATCCGGGCACCAGCCGCTTGTAGGAGTTGACCAGCGGATTGGTGACCGCCACGAATCCCTTGGAGTGGCCCAGTAGACCGCCGATGTAGCCCAGCGCCACCTGGGAGAGCTGCCACTCGGCCTGGGGATCGTAGAACGCATTCTCGCCGGCCTCGGTCAGCAGGCTCTGATGCACGTGCATGCCCGAACCGTTGACCGCGAAGATCGGCTTCGGCATGAAGGTGGCGTGCATGCCGTGGTCGAGGGCGACTTTCTTGACCACGAAGCGGAAGGTGCTTACGTTGTCGGCGCACTCCATCGCCTCGGAGTACTTGAAGTCGATCTCGTGCTGGCCCGGCGCCACCTCATGATGCGCCGCCTCGACCTCGAATCCCATCGACTCGAGCACCACCACGATGTCTCGCCGGCACTCCTCGCCCTGATCGACCGGCGTCAGGTCGAAGTAGCCGCCCACATCGGCCGTCTTGGCCAGCGTCTGCCCCTCGTCGTCCTTCTGGAAGAGGAAGAACTCGGCCTCCGGACCGGCCACCATGTGGTAGCCCAGCTCCTTGGCCCGGGTCACCTGCCGCTTGAGAGCCAGCCGCGGGCAGCCCTCGAACTCCGAGCCGTCCGGGCGATGCACGTCACAGATCAACCGGGCCACGCGCGAGCCGTCGGGACTCGGCCACGGGTTGACGCGAAAGGTGTCCAGATCGGGCACCAGCAGCATGTCCGACTCCTCGATGCGCACGAAGCCCTCGATCGACGAGCCGTCGAACATGATCTGTCCGTCGAGGGCCTTCTCGAACTGGCTTCGCGGCACCTCGACGTTCTTGAGCACACCCAGGATGTCGGTGAACTGAAGCCGCAGAAAACGTACTTTGTCGCTTTCGACGGTCTTGAGGATCTCGGCACGATTCGACACTATGATCTCCTTTTGGTCATCAATATGCAGAAATTATCCCAAAAAACTCGTAAAATCAACCATGGATCGGCCAAATGTCGTCGAATTTCTCGACATAATGCAAAGACGCCTCACCCGGAGCGGCGGCTCGCCGCCGGCTTGCCTCTGTGCTACTCTCTACCAATCCCGCCGCCCGAAGCGCCTGCCGAGGAGGACGAATTGGCTCTCAAGCTGCCCAAGATCCAACTCGGGCCCAAGCCCAAGAAGTGGGACCTGTTCGCTCTCGCCGTGCTGGTCCTGGCAGCCGTCCTGGCGGCGATCAGCTGGCGGACCGCCAGGGCTCAATTGCCTGGCCTCTCGCCGTCGAGCAGTTTTACCTCGCTGGTGGTCGCTCTGCAACTGGCGATCTGCACGGTCAGCCTGCTGTTGCTCGGCAAGACCGCCAAGCAGGGCACCCTGTGGGGCAACCTGGCGGCCGTTGGCGGCATGCTCGCCGGCCTCAGTGGCGTGCTGCTCGCCGCCGCGCTCTGGGTAGCGGCCTGACAGAGCCCCTCGGCCTCCCCGGACCGCGCACCACCCTGCCGGTCGACTGAACCGCCGCCGCGGAGACCGCGTAGGAACTGCCGGCGGCCTGCTGAAAGACGCCATCACGGGATCCCCCATCATGAACCTAGAAGCCCAGGCCGAAGCCGCACCGCAGAACTCGCGCAGGCGGCTCGTCCTCAAGCTGCTCGTCGCCGGGGCCGCGGTGGCCGTGCTGATCGTCCTCGGCCGGCAGCTCGGCTCCTACGTGCCGCAGTTCGCCCAATGGGTGGACGGACTGGGCTTCTGGGGACCCGCCGTCTTCGTGCTCGGCTACGCCGCCGCCACCCTGGCCTTCGTGCCCGGATCGATCCTGACCATGGCGGCCGGGGCGATCTTCGGGCTGACCAAGGGAACGCTGCTGGTGTTTCTCGGCGCCACCCTGGGCTCGACGTTCTCTTTCCTGGTGGCCCGCTATCTGGCGCGCAGCGCGATCGAAAAGCGCCTGGCCGACCGGCCGCGCTTCCGCGCCATCGACAGGGCGGTGGCGCGTCAGGGGCTGAAGATCGTCTTTCTCGTCCGATTGTCGCCGGTGTTTCCCTACAACCTGCTGAACTACGGCCTCGGCCTGACGCGGGTGAAGCTGCTCGACTACGTCCTCGCCTGCTTCGGCATGATCCCGGGCACTTTTCTCTATGTCTACTACGGCAAGGCGCTGGGAAGCCTCGCAGCGGTGGCGGGCGGCGTCGCGCCGGAACGGGGAACGGGCGACTGGGTGCTGCTGGGCGTCGGATTGGCCGCCACGGTTGCGGTGACCGCCTTTGTCACCCACATCGCCCGACGGGCGTTGAACGAAGAGGTGGAAGATGACTGAGCCCGCCCGGCACCGCCTGGACCCGGAGATCGCCCGACTCGTAGCGCCGCTCGACCGGCACAACCAGCGGCTCGTCGAGAACGTGCACCCGCCCGCCTGGGTCAATCCCGAACCGGCCGAGCGCTACCACATGGTGGTGGTCGGCGCCGGCACGGCCGGCCTGGTGAGCGCTGCCGGCGCTGCCGGGCTGGGCGCCCGGGTGGCGCTGATCGAGCGCCGGCTGCTGGGCGGCGACTGTCTCAACTACGGCTGCGTGCCGTCGAAGTCGGTGATCCGCTCGGCCCGCGCCTGGCACGACGCGCGCACCGGCAGCGAGCGGTTCGGTGCGCCGGCGACCAGCGGCGAGGGCGACTTCGGCGCCGCCATGGAGAGGATGCGGCGGCTGCGCGCCGGCATCAGCCGGCACGACAGCGCCAGCCGGTTCACCGGCCTCGGAATCGACGTATTCATCGGCGAGGGCCGATTCGTCGCCGGCGACGCGGTGGAGGTGGCGGGCCAGCGGCTGCGCTTCCGGCGCGCCGTGGTGGCCTCCGGGGCACGCCCGTTCGCGCCGCCCATCCCGGGCCTCGACGGTGTCGATTTCCTGACCAACGAGAACTTCTTCACCCTCACCGAGCTGCCGCCCCGCCTGGGCGTGATCGGTGGCGGCCCGATCGGCTGTGAAATGGCGCAGACGTTCGCCCGCTTCGGCAGCCGGGTGACGCTGTTCGACATGTCGCCACACGTGCTGCCGCGCGAGGACGCCGACGCCGCCGAGGTCGTGCAGCAGGCCCTCGTCGCCGACGGGGTCGGGCTGGAGCTGGCGGTCAAGGTGGCGCGGATCGACCGCGGGGCCGACGGCATCACCGTCGGTTTCGAGCGCGACGGCGAGCCCGGCTCCACCACCGTCGACCAGCTGCTGGTGGCGGTCGGCCGGGCGCCCAACGTCGAGGGCATGGGCCTGGAAGCCGCCGGGGTCGAGTTCGACCGCCGAGGCGTCAAGGTCGACGACCGCCTGCGCACCACCAACCGGCGCATCTACGCCGTCGGCGACGTCGCCTCGCAGTACAAGTTCACCCACATGGCCGATGCCCTGGCGCGCATAGCGATCCAGAACTCGCTTTTCTTCGGTCGTGCCAGGGCCAGCGATCTGGTGGTGCCCTGGTGCACCTTCACCAGCCCCGAGATCGCCCACGTCGGCATGTACGAGCAGGAGGCGCGCGAAGCGGGCCACGAGGTGGATACCATCACCGTGCCGCTCACCGAGAACGACCGCGCGGTCCTCGAGGGAGCCGACGAGGGGTTTCTGCGCGTCCATCTCCAGAAAGGCAAGGATCGGATCCTCGGCGCGACGCTGGTCGCCGACCACGCCGGCGACATGGTCGGTGAGCTCAGCCTGGCCCTGACCGCCGGCGTCGGGCTGGGCAAGATCGCCGGGGTCATCCACCCCTACCCTACCCAGGCCGAAGTCATCAAGAAGGCCGCCGACACCTGGCGCCGCGGCAAGCTGACACCGTTCGTGCAGAAGGTCTTCGCGCTCTTCTTCCGCCTCTTCCGCTAGCCTGCCTTCTCTCACCGGTCTGCCGACCGCAGGAATCCCGGCGGCGACGGGTTCCAGAGTGCGGGCGCGTGGGAAAGACCCCGCGTCGTCGACCGGGAGGAGGGACACGATGAGAAAGCTACGCGAAACTCGGATCACCACGGCCGGCCTGGCGCTGACGGCTGTTCTCGGCCTGCCCTTGCTCGGCGCCTGCGCGGCTCACACGCACCCGGCGCCGCACGGCCACCACGCCCGCCCGAGCGCCGTCCGGGTGGTCGTCGCCAAGGGCCACGTGCACAGCGCCCGCTGCGGCCACTACCGCCACCGCGGCCACTGGTACCACCTCCGTGGACACGCTCACGGTCCGCGCTGCGGCCACGCGCTGGTCAGCGGCGTCTGGATACTGAGGCGCTGACGGCGGCGAAGCGGGCCAGCCGCGACGCCGGCCGGCACTCGGTCAGTCGATATAGCCCAGGGCCCTGAGCGCCCTGATGGCCTCTTCGCTCCGCGGCTCGGCCTCGTCCGGCAGGCGGTCGCGCCCCTCGCCGAGTCTCATCCAGACCTCCAGCTCGCGCCGCAGCCGCTCGACCTCGGCGACCTCGCCGGTCTCCCGACTCAGGAGGTCGCGGCTCTCCATCGGATCCTGGTCCACCCGGTACAGCTCCCACCTCTCCGACCTTGGCTCTAAGCTCCGCCAGGCCGGGCGGGCCGGGTGGAAGATCAACTTCCATTGCTCGTCCTGCACGCTTCGGGACTGGATCTTGCCCCGGCCCCCCCCAGCCTGAGAGAAGGCGAAGCGGAAATCGGGCAGCGCCTGTTTGCGCGCCCGGGTGCCGCCATCGAGCAAGGGCGCCAGGCTGTCACCGTCGAGATCGGGCGCCTCCAGATCGCCAGCGACCAACGACAGCACGGTTGGATAGAGATCGACCAGCTCCACCGGAGCACCGACCCGCCGGCCTGCACCAGCCCGCGTATCGACGATCAGCAGCGGCACATGGGCACTCGCGTTGTAGGGCAGCCGGCCGTGACCGAAGTAATAGTCGTGCTCGCCGAGGCTCTCACCGTGATCGGAGGTGAACACCACCAGGGCGTCGCCGAGGAGCCCGAGCTTCCGGGCGTGGCCCAGGACCTCTCGGATGTGCTCGTCGGCCAGGCGAATGTTGGCGTCGTAGTGGGCGATGTAGTAGCTGAGGTCGCGGTTGTCGCCCAGCGCCTTGGCGCGCACCCGCCGGCCGATCTTCGCCGGCGCATCGCCGACATCCCAGGAATCCCCCAGGAACGGGTTGTCGACTCCCTCGGGCAGGTAGTACGGGGCATGGGGATCCGAGTAGTGAAGCCAGACGAAGACGCGCTCTTCGTCCTGGAGCCGATCGAGGAGCGGCATGGCGAGCTCGTTGACCCGGCGGGCGTTGATCCACTCGCGGTAGGCGACCGGATCCTCGAGCTCACCGGGGGCCAGATCCCAGGTCTGGAGGAACTCGTCAAAGCCCTGGCTCCAGCCCATGGACCCGCGCAGCACCGCGTTCGACACCACCGCCGCGGTGGCAAAGCCCCTGCTCGAGAGCAGCTCGGCCAGCGTCAGATAGTCGCTGGGCAGCGCGACACCCGCACCATGGGTGAGACCGGTCGTGTGGGGATAGCGACCCGTGAAGAGCGACGCGAACGAAGAGCCGGTCGCCGGCCACTGCGCGATCGCGCGCTCGAACACCACGCCTCCGGCGGCCAGCTCCTCGAGATACTCGCTGGTCGCCCTGGGATAGCCGTAGAGGCTCATGTGATCGGCCCGCAGGGTGTCGACAGTGATCAGGAAGACGTGGCGCGGGCCGGGCGCATCGCTGCCACAACCGACCAGAAAGAGCGCCGCGAGCAGCGCCGCTGGCGGCCGCGAGGCGAGCCCCAGAAGGCGCCGCCGCCCGGTGATCGGATTCCGCGACCCGCAGCCCGCGCTGGTGGTGATCGACGCCATTCCGGGGATCACAATCGGCCCGTCAGAGCGGCCAGACGATGAGGATCATCGGCAGCCCGACCAGCACCACCAGCACCTCGAGCGGCAGCCCCATCCGCCAGTAGTCGCCGAACCGGTAGCCGCCCGGGCCCATGATGATGGTGTTGTTCTTGTGGCCGATCGGCGTCAGGAAGGCGCAGGACGAGGCGACCGCGACGGCCATCAGGAAGGGGTCCGGGGCGACCGCCAGATGGTGGGCGATGTCGACCCCGATCGGCGCGGCGATGAGCGCCGTGGCGACGTTGTTGAGCACGTCCGAGAGCGTCATGGTGACGATCATCAGGATCGCCAGGACCGCCGCCGCCGGCAGCCCCCGCGAGGCGCCGACGATGGACTCGGCGATCAGGGCCGTGCCGCCCGAAGCCTCGAGCGCCGTGCCGATGGGGATGAGACAGCCGAGCAGCACGATCACCGGCCACTCCACCGAGCGGTAGAGCCGGTCCAGCCGGACGATCCGGAGGAGCACGTAGACCACCACCACCACCGCCAGCGCCACCGGCAGATAGAGCAGCCCGAAGCTGGCGGCGAGGATCGCGGCGGCGAAGGTGAGCACCGCCGCCCAGGCCTTCTGGCGCTGGATGACGCCGATACCGCGCTCGGCCAGCGGCAGACAGCCCAGCCACTCCACCACGTCGGGCAGCCGCTGGGCGTTGCCCAGCAGCAGCAGCACGTCGCCGGCCCGAATCTCCAGCTTGCGCACCCGCTCGCGGAAGCGCTGCCCCTGACGCGAGACCCCCAGCAGGGTGACTCCGTGGCGGTAGAGCAGCCGCACGTCGAGCGCCGACCGGCCCTCGATGCGGGCCCCCTGGGGCACCACCACCTCCACCAGGTCCACCGTGTCGCTGGCGACGCCGCCATGCTTGTCGGCGCCGGCGTAGACCAGTCCAGCGCTGCCCAGGAAGGCCTCGATACCCTGGGCGCCGCCCTCCATTACCAGGACGTCGCCTTTGCGAATCGGCTCGTTGCGGGCCGACCCCGGCACTCGCTGGCCGCGGCGCACCAGGCCCAGCAGGTTGACGTCGTCCTGGTCGGCCAGCCCCTGCAGCTGGGCCAGAGTCGTGCCCACCGCCTTCGAGCCCTCCTCGACCCCGCCCTCGGCAACGTACAGCGCGTCGCGCAGCTCGCGGGCGCTGTCGTGGGCCCGCCGGTCGACGGGAATCAGCCGCCAGCCGACCGTAGCGACGTAGACCACGCCCACCACCGCAACCACCAGGCCCACCGGCGCGAAGTCGAACATCTCGTAGGGCTCCCCCAGCGCCTCCTCGCGGAAGGTGGCGATGACCACGTTGGGTGGCGTGCCGATCAAGGTCACCATGCCGCCCAGGATGGAGGCGAAGGAGAGGGGCGCCGACAGGGCCGCGGCGACGGCCGACATGCCGGCGATGTGCCGGCCGAGCCCGCGCGAGCCATCGACCAGATGCCGCGCCAGCACCTCGATGGCGCCCGACCTGTAGAGCCCGTGGCTGACGATCAGGACCAGCGCGATGATCACCGTCGCCGGGTGACCGAAGCCGGCGAAGACCCGCTCCTTCGGGATGACGCCGCCGACGTACGCCACGATCAGGGCGCCGAGCGCCACCACGTCGTAGCGCACCCGCCCCCAGATCAGCAGTGCGAATACGACGACGAGCAGTGAGAAGAGGAAGATCTGGTCGGCGGTCATGGCGACAGGGCGAGGGCGAGGAGGCGTTTGCCGAGCGGGGGCACTAGGGAGACCTGACCGTCAGCTTGCCCGACACGGAGAAGCCGTTATGGGCGGTAAAGCCGTCCTTGGTATACACGGTCAGATCGCCCGTCGCCTCGATGGTATAAGGCAGCGTCGCGGCGGCGGCGATCGGGCCGCAATGCACGGCCTCCTCCGGCGTGGTCACCGGCGACGGCTGCAGCACCGCCAGGTCCTCTGGCGAAGGATCGCAGGCGAGGATCGTGAAGTCGGCGCTGGCGGTGCTGAGGTTCCCATCGCCGATGATGTTGCGGCCTTTGACCTTGAGGGCGTAGACGTCTGGGCTCGCCAGGATCCCGCCCTGATAGGAGCAGCTGCCGCCGGAGCAGTAGGTCGAAGCCAAGAGACCGGTCGCGCTGTCGTCGAGGTTGAGCGCCATGTCTCTCACCTCGAGGTCGTACTCCGTGGCGCCCGGAGCCGGCAGCCACTCGTAGAGCGGCGCGTAGGGCTCGAAGTGGTCGCCGGTGGGCCCGGTGGGCGTCG
>CALZJC010000162.1 GCA_945787525.1 Thermoanaerobaculia bacterium
ACTTCGGGAGGCGTCGGGTCGTGGGGGTCGTGACAGCCGATGCAGGGCTCGAGGGGGCTGTGCAGCCGCTCGATGATCTGCGGAAACCCGGTCGGCCGCGAGGGCAGGTAGTCGTGGCAGTAGAGACATGCGGCGCCACGCTCGCGCGGGATCACCGGGGCCTGTGCTTCGGGGTCGTTGGCGTGCGCAAAGGCGGCTCCGTGGCAGACTTCACAGGCCAGCGCGCGGTGGTAGGAGCTGCTCTTGATCTCGCCTTCGTAGTCGTGGCACTCGACGCAGAGCTGCGAGCCCGCATAGCGGATCGGTTGGCTGGCGATCTCCGTCACCGCATCGGCGCGGTAGTGGCCCGTCAGCCCGAACGAGGCCGGAATCAGTCGGTTTCGAGCGACCACCATGGCGACCAACGCTGCGGCCACCAGGATGGCTAGTCGGATGATCTGATCTGGGAACTTCCAGATTCTCACGGGGTCGCCCCACTCTTTCGGACGTGAGCCACCGCAGTGTGCGATCGATCCGCGGCGACCGCCACGCCCTTCGAGGTGGCCGGAACCCTCCAGATAGGGGGGGCTTTGCCGGCCCTAAAGGGTGGCCCAGCGGCTGGCGGGAAACGGTGTTGCGCCCGGCGACAGCCGCCTACCGGTATCCCACCAGCATCGTGTAGACGATCAGCGCGATCAGCGCCAGGCCGATGAACAGCGCCGTGAAGCCGAAGATGCGCGCCGCCCGCTCGCCGAGGCGCGGGTGTGGCCCGACCAGGTGCTTTTCGAGCTCGCCGGCGGCTACCAGGCGCTCGTACTCGTCGGGCTTGTCGAACTTGAGCTCGTCCACCGTCACCCGCCCGGAGAAGATCACTGTGTCGATGGGGAACTTGTCGGGCCGGAAGTGGGTGTTGAAGAAGTGGATGGTGAAGATGAAGCCCACCGCCAGGAGCGCCTCGTCCGAGTGCACGATGGTCGCCACGTTGACCGACCAGCCGGGCAGGATGCGGGTGAACAGCTCTGGCCACCAGAGCACCAGTCCGGTCGAGCCGATCACCAGGACGCCCCAGAAGACGGCGAAGTAGTCGAACTTCTCCCAGTAGGTGTAGCGGCCGTAGCGTGGAGGAGGGTCTTGCCGTCACGCCGCTTGCGTCTGAAGACGTCCCAGAGGTGCACCGCGAACACTGCGACCAGGACCACGGCGCCGAAGCGGTGCAGGGCGCCCGTGGTCTGGAAGCCACCGAGCACCCAGCCGATGCTCTGCGCCCAGCCCATATACGAAAACTTCAGGATCATGCCGGTCAGGGCGAGGGTGAAGAAGCTCAGCAGCATCGCCATGTGCATGCCGCGCTGCAGCCTGTTGAACCGCCGGTAGAACTTCTTGTTGGAGTTGGCCTTGGCCAGCGCCTTGTGCGCCCTCCACTCGTCGCGGCTCAAGTACAGCCGCAAGAGCCAGGCCAGCGTGTGGAGCAGGGCGAAGGTCAGGGTGCCGACCAGCAGCGCCGTCATGCCCCAGAACGACCAGAACAGCCAGGGGTACTTGTCGGGATCGTGGTGGGTGGCGTGGGTCAGATAGCCGGCGAACCGCCGGTGCGAGCCCGGGTGGCACTGGCCGCAGGTCTCCACCACGTTGTCCCGCCCGAGAGTCGAGGCCGGGTCCGAGGACGGCAGGATGCCGTGCGTGCCGTGACAGTCGGAGCACTTGGCGGCGCCGGCCGAGCCGAGTTGCGAGACCTTGCCGTGGAAGGTGTCGAAGAAGGTCTCGGCCTCCTGCTCGTGGCAGTTGCCGCACTGCGCCATCATCTCGAAGCGGAAGTCGGTGCGGTCGGTGCGGCCGATCGTGTGGGAGGTGTGGCAGTCCTCGCAGGAGGGGAAGCGGTGCTCGGGATCGGCCTCGTCGGGTGAGTGCACACTGCCGGCGAAGATCTGCGCGATGCCGTGGTGGCAGGCGCCGCAGGTGCCGACGATGTTGTCGTGGTGCACGGTCGAGCTCTCGTCGTCCGGCGGTCTCTCGCCGTGCGGAGTGTGGCAGTCGGCACAGGTGGCGGTGACCACCAGGCCGCTTTCGATCAGGCCCTTGCCGTGGATCGAGTCGATGTAGCTCTGCAGGATGTCCGGCACCCCGTGGGTGATCCGGACCGCCGCCTGCTTGCCCTGCTGGTGGCAGCGGCCGCACAGCGCCGGCACATTCGTCGGGAAGGTCGGCGAGGATGGCCAGTCGTTGTCCTGGGTGGCGTGGTTGTCGTGGCAGTCCAGGCAGTAGGGCGCGTCCGGGTCGCCGGCGGCGTGCAGCGTGCCGTGGATGCCGCCCTGGTACTCGCCCGCCGGGCCCGCGTGGCAGATCGCGCAGTCGACCGGCGCCGAGATCGTCTCGCAGGCGCGCTCGAGCGAGGTGGTGGCGTCGGCGTGGCACTGGGCGCAGGCGGTGCCGTTGTGCGCCGACGCCGCGTAGGCCGCCTCGTCGACGTAGAGCGACACGGCCTCGCCCGCGCGCTCCATGGTCAGGCTCTCGTCGGCGTGGCAGCGCAGACAGTCCTTGTTGGCCAACCCGGCCGGGTAGAAGACGCGGCGGATCTTGTGCGGCGAGTGGCAGTCGACACAGGCCGGGATCTTGTGCGGCTCCTCCTCCCACAGCCGGCCCTCGATCACCTTGCGGTGGACCTGCTCGATCTGGCCGTGGCACGTGGCGCAGGTGCTGGCGACGTTCTCGTGGTGGATGCTCGAGGCCGGGTCGTCGTGCCGCAGGATGTTGTGGGCGGTGTGGCAGGAGGTGCAGACCGCGGTCACCGTCAGCCCCTGACGATAGAGACCTTCGCCGTGAATCGACATCGAGTAGTTCTCGAGGATCCGATCCTGGTGGATCTCGCGGTTGAGCGACACCGGCGAGCCCTCGCGGTGGCAGCGCCCGCAGAGCAGGGGGACGTTCATGACCGCGGTCGGCGAGGCCGGATCCGAGGCCGGCGGGATCTCGTGCGAGCCGTGGCAGGTGCCGCAGGTCGGCGCCAGTTCGTCGCCGCGAGCCGCCGCCTGACCGTGCAGGCTGCGGCGCTCGGTGCGCGCCTGAGTGTAGTGGCAAGAGGCGCAGTTGTTTGCCGCCGAGCGGGCGCTCGTGACGTCGTGCGAGCCGTGGCAGTCGGCGCAGCCCGGCGCGCGCCGGGAGTTGCCGGCGATGCCGCCGTGGCGCGCGCCGGCGTCGCCGCAGGCCACCCGGGCCAGATCGTCCTCATGGGGAACGGCCTCGATGTCCTGGTGGCAGTCGACACAGTCGAACCCGCCGTGCAGCGAGGCCGCGAACGAATCGGGGTCGACGTGCATGGAGATCTCGCGGCCGGCGCGTTCGCCGGTGAGATCGGCGTCCTCGTGGCAGAGGATGCAGTCCTCGGTGTCCTGCGCCGCGGCGCTGCCAGCCAGGGTCAGGGCCAGGGACAGCGCCACAGTGAGCGCGGCGAGAGCCACCGTCCAGGTCAGCCGACTGCGTGCGCTGCGATCGGCGCTCGAAGCAAGGCGGGCAGGCAGCTCGGTGCTGGGTCTCATGACCTCGTCTCGGAATGGCTGCCGGGAGGCCTGGCGGCAGTCGCTCGGTGCCCGTTCTCGGGTCCGCCGCCCGGCCGCCCCGGCAGCCGCAAACAGGATTGCCCGAGGCGCGTGGGTTGCGCCACCGCCCCCCGGGTGGGCCGTGCCGCCCACAGGTGGCTACCTCATCAGGTGGGCGACCCGGCCGCGGCGGCGGCTTCCTGCGCCGACAGAACCCGGATCTTCCAGGCCAGAGCGACGAGCAGCAGAACCACGGCGACGAGGACGAAACCCAGCCAGCGTCGGCGCTGGGCGAGCTCGTCGAGCGCTTCTTGAGCTTGAGTGAGCGCCGCGTTGGCGTGCACGAGACCTTCGTCGTGCTGCTCCATGAACTCGCCCTCCGGATCGCTCGAGAAGGCGTGCACCAGGACCTCGAGACCGATCTGGGCGTCCACCGACTGATCGATGGCGAGCAACGCCTGGCGGGTCTCCACGCCGCCTCGCTTCGCCGCCAGCAGGATGCGCTCAGCGCGTGCGGTGCGGGCCGTCAGGTCGCGCATGGCGTTGACCAGCGCGATGCCGCTGGCCGCGCCGGTCGGCGCATCGTCGTCCAGGCCGGTGCTCTGGTGGCAGCGGCTGCAGCGGACGACGTCGGCGCGCACCATGCGGCCGGAGACCGGATCCTCGTAGGTGTAGTGGGTCTTGCCGATGCGGAACTTGCGGTACAGAGTCTCGAACTCGGGGCGCGGCTGCTGGGCGCCGCCCTCGAACTCGCCGGCCAGGGAGTGGGCGGAGATGCCCAGCGCCTGGTCGACCAGCCAGTCGAACAGGGCGGCGCCATCGAGGCCCGCCCCGGCGGCCTGCTCCAGCAGCTCGTTGCGCGTCTTCTCGAAGTTCTGGCGGCTCTTCTCGGGCTCCAGCACCTGCAGCTCGCCGCCGGCCGGCCCTTCGTGGCAGAAGGCGCAGGGCTCGTTCGGCAGGACACCGAACATGGCCACCGTCGGCCGGACGACGCCGTGGTTGCCGTGGCAGGTGGCGCACTCGGTGAACTGGCCCAGTGTCGTGACCTGCGCCTGCGGCGCGTCGTGGCAGAGGGCGCAGCCCTCCTCGCCAGCCTCCGCCAGGAACTCGTTGTGCTCCTCGAAGCCGTCGTGCTTCGGGCTGTTGCGGAAGATCTCCGCTTCCCGCCCGTGGCATTGCCCGCAGACGTAGTTGATCGAGTCCAGACCGGGGGGCGCGGCGCCGTGGTTGCCGTGGCAGTCGTTGCAGGTGGGGGCGAAGAGGTCCTCTCTGTCGAGCAGCGCCGCGGCGTGGACGCTCTGCCGCCAGCGGGCCCGCTGGTCGACCGGCAGCGGCCGGCCGTCGGGCAGCGTGTAGCCGGCCATCCGCTCGGCATCGGCATGGCAGGCGCCGCAGGTTGCGGCCACCCGGGTCGGGTGAACCTTGGACTCGGGCACGTTGCTGCTGCGGATACCGTGGACTCCGTGACAGTCGACGCAGGTCGCCACGTTTGTGTCGCCGGCGGTCAGGGCCTTGCCGTGGTGGCTGGTCTGGTATTCGCGCTCCTGGTCGACCCGGGCGGCGGGATTGAAACGCCGCATGTAGGCGGGATCGGAGTGACAGCTGCCGCAGAACGATGGGATCTCGGTGCGCTCGGGGGCGCCGCGGTAGGGGCTCGGCTCGTAGCTCTCGTCCATCGCCCCGATGTCGTCGGCCAGCGCCAGCGAGGGATTGCCACCGTGGCAGTCGTGGCAGGACAGCCCGATGGCTGCGTGAACGTCTTTGGACCAGTCGGCGACGATCGCCAGGGCTTCCTCGTCGAACAGGTCGGCGTCGCTGTGGCAGACCGTGCAGGAGGTGTCGTCGGCGCTGATGGCTGGCGCCGCGAGCAGGCCAAGAAGGCCCAGCATGAGGTGCACTCGCCTCACGGTTTCGGCCCCGTGCGCGGCACCCTGCGGGTGCCGAGGCTGAGCACGACCATGACAAGGAAGGTCAGGAGCATGGCGTAGACCGGCACCAGGGAGCGGTAGCCCCAGGCGGTCATGCCGACCATGTAGACCAGGCTGACCGAACCGATAGCGGTGAAGGTCGGGCTGCGACCGGTGGTCCGGCTGCGCTGGTCGAGAAACGGCACCAGCACCATCAGCAGCGCCGCGACGCCGAACAGCAGGATCGGGATCGCCTCGTACTCGATCCCTGCGATCTCGCCGCCCGGCACTAGCTTGAGGGTCTCGAACATGAACATGAAGTACCACTCGGGGCGGATGTCCTTGTAGGCCGGGGCGAACGGGTCTGCCTTCTCGCCCAGCTCCCAGGGGAACAGCGCCGCCACTGCCAGCAGCACTCCCAGAGCCAGCACCCAGCCGAACAGATCGCGCAAGGCGAAGTTGGGGAAGAAGCGCATCGGCCGGCGGCGGGCGGCCTCCTCCTTGACCGTCGGCGGGACGCTCATGCCCTGCAGCTGTACCAGCAGCAGGTGCACACCCAGCATCAGGAGGCTGATCGCCGGCAGGATCGCCACGTGCCAGCCGTAGAAGCGCGACAGGGTGCCGCCGGTGACCCGGTCGCCGCCGCGCAGGAAGCGCAGCAGCCATTCGCCGATCAGCGGCACCGCGCCGGCGATGTCGGTGCCCACCTTGGTGGCGAAGAAGGCCAGCTGGTTCCAGGGCAGCAGATAGCCGGAGAAGCCGAAGGCCATGGAGAGGAACAGCAGGGCGCAGCCGGTGAGCCAGGTAAGCTCGCGCGGGCTCTTGTAGCCCTTGGTGAAGTAGACCGTCACCAGGTGGATGAAGGCGAAGAAGACCATCAGGTTGGCGGACCAGGAGTGGATCGACCGGATCAGCCAGCCGTACGGCACGGTGGTCATGATGAACTCCACCGACTCGAACGCCTCGGCGGCCGAAGGCCGGTAGTAGAGCATCAGCAGAATGCCGGTCAATACCTGCACGATGAAGAAGAACAGGGTCATGCCGCCGAGGTAGTAGACGACCGTATAGCGGTGCACGGGCACCGTCTTGTGGGAGGCGAAGTCGCGCGCCGCCGCGAGCGGCAGGCGTTCCGCCAACCAGTCCAAGATCCTGGAGGCCGGGCGGCTCATGCCCGCGACACCACCACGGTCTTCGGCTGCCCGGCGCCCTTGGCCACCAGGTCTACCTGGAAGGCCTCCAGGGGCCTGGGCGGCGGTCCGGCGACGACGCGACCGCGCAGATCGTACTCGCCGTTGTGGCAGTTGCACCAGATCCGACCGGGCTCCTTGTGGAACTCGACGATGCAGTCGAGGTGGGTGCAGGTGCCGGCGAAGGCGCGGAACTCCTCGTCGCCCAGGCGCACGAGGATCACCGGTTCGTTGCCGAAGCGGAGGATCTTGAAGCCCTTCTCCAGCAGCTCCGGATCGTTTACCGCCCCGGCTTCCACTTGGCGGGTCGAGGCCTCGGGAATCTCCGGCGGGCTCAGAAAACGGGCCACTGGATACAGGACGGAGCCGAACAGGGCGCCCACCGAAGTGCCCAGCAGCCAGTTGAGAAATCCGCGTCGGTTGGGCGTCCCGGCCTCGGGGCTTTCCGGAGTATCCATCTCGCTGGACCTGAGAACGGATGATAGACCGAACACGTTCGGGCTTTCACCCCCTCCGGGGTAGGAGCGCCCCGCCCGCGGGCGCCGGGAGCAACTACCTGCGCAGGTGTGCCGCGGCGGTTTCGTGGCAGACTAGGGTCGGCTCAGGCCAAGAGGGGGCCGGAAGGGGGCCACGATGAACCAAGCTACAGCCAGAGACGTCATGAACGACGAGATCCTCACGGTGAGTGAGGAGATGACGGTCCAGGAGCTGGCCACCTTCCTGGTCGACCACGAGATCTCGGGCGCCCCGGTGGAGGACGCCGACGGCCGTCTGGTGGGCCTGGTCTCCACCACCGACCTCGCCCGCCACGCCGCCGAGAGCGGCTCGTTGGAGGAGACCGACGAGCACCCCTTCTTTCACAGCTGGGCCGGCGGCGGTCTGGACGCCGACGACATCGCCGAGCTGCATATCGAAGAAGAGGGCCTCCTGGTGCGCGAGATCATGACGCCGACCGTCTTCGCGGTCGCCGCCGACGCGCCGGTGTCGCATGTGGCGCACTCGATGCTCGATGGCCATCTGCACCGGCTGCTGGTGATCGACAACGAGAGGGTCGTCGGCATCGTCAGCACCTCCGACCTGCTGCGCCTGCTGGCCGAGGGTCAGTAGGAGCAGGAGAAAACGATGCCGCTCTACGAGTACATCTGCCGGGAATGCGGCCACGCCTTCGAGGTGCTGCAGCGCATGGGCGAGGGCGGCGACGATCTCCGCTGTCCGGTGTGCAACGAGCTCGGCGCCGACCGGCAGCTCTCCACCTTCGCCGGTCTCGGCTCCCACGGTGGCGCCGCCACCGCCGGCGCACCCGCCTGCGGCCCGGGCGGCTTTACCTGAGCCAACTGATCGCGGCCCGGTCGGGCCGCTCTGTTGCTCCACTGCCGTCGGCCCATTGCTTTGACGGCCAGGTCCGCGGTCGGCGTGCCGCCGCCGGGTCAGTCCTCTTCCGGCGTCAGCTCGACCATGCCGTGGCGCAGGGCGTAGGCGACGACCTGGGCACGGTTGTGCAGATGGAGCTTGTCGAGGATGTTGCGGACATGGAACTTGACCGTGTTCTCGCTCACGCCGAGCTGCTTGGCCAGCCGCCGGTTGGAGGTGACGCCGGTGACCATCAACTCGAGCACCTCCTGCTCGCGCTCGGTGAGGGCGTCGGGATCCCAGCTCTCGCGCGCTCGCTTCTTCGGCCGGGCGAACTCGTCCAGCAGCTTGCGCGCCAGGGTGGGCGTCAGCGCCGGCTCGCCGCGACCGACGCCTTCGAGCAGCGAGAAGAACTGCCGCGACTCCAGGTCCTTGAGCAGGTAGCCCTTGGCGCCGCTCTTGATCGCCTCGAACAGGTTGCTGTCGTCGTCCGAGGCGGTGAGGATGACCACTTTCACCTCGGGCAGCTCGGCGGCGAGCCGCTTGGTGGCCTCCATGCCATCCAGCACGGGCATGCTGAGGTCCATCAGCACCACGTCGGGCTTGAGCTGCCAGGTCAGCTGGATCGCCTGCTCGCCGTTCTCGGCCTCGCCGACGACGTCGACGTCGTGGGCTTCGAGCAGGCTGCGCAGGCTGTCGCGAAACAGTGTGTGGTCGTCGGCAATCAGTATTCGCATTAGGGGGGTGCCCTCAGGTCTTTAGCGGGATGTCTATCCTAACCCGTGTTCCGCCGCCGGGTTTGGAGAAGACGTCCAGCTCGCCGTCGATGCTCTCCGCCCGTTCGCGCATGATGGCGAGTCCGAAGCGGGGGAAATCCGAGCGTTTCGGCCCTCCCGGATCGAACCCGGTGCCGTCGTCGGTGACCTCGCCGACGATCCTGCCGTCGTGCTGCTCGAGCGCGATGTCGACCACCTGGGCGCCGGAGTGCTTGCGGGCGTTGGACAGCGCCTCCTGGACGATGCGCAGCAGCTGCAGCTCGACGGTCGCCGGGAGCTGCAGGTCGCCCTCGATACGCAACCGGCTGGTGATGCCGCTCTGTCTCTCCCAGCGCTCGATGTAGTCCTCGAGCGCCTGCCGAAAGCTCAGCCCCGGTCCCAGCTCGGTGCGCAGGGCGTGGATGCCCTCGCGGATGTCGGTATAGACCTCGCGCGCGGCGTCCGCCAGCTGGTCGAGCTGGGTGGCGGCCTCGGCGTGGCGGTTGCGGGCCAGGTGGGCCTGCACGGCCTGCGCCTTGGCGTTGACATAGGCCAGGATCTGGGCCATGCCGTCGTGCATCTCGCGGGCGATGCGCACCCGCTCCTCGGCGATCGCCAGGGACCTCAGCTGCTCGTGCAGGTGGGTGTTGTCGATGGCGGTGGCCGCGGCGGTGGCGAACCGCTCCAGGGTGTCCTCGTCCTCCTGGCTGAAGCGGGGCGCGGTGACCTTCTCGGTCAGGTACAGGTTGCCGCGGAACGGCCCTTTGCAGACGATCGGCACTGCCAGCAGCGAGCGCATCGGCGGGTGGTTGGGCGGCATCCCGGCCGAGCGTGGGTCGGCCTCGATATTGTCCAGCCGCAGCCGTCTGCCCTCGTGCAGGGTGACGGCCAGCAGGCCGCGACCCTCGGGTGGCGCGCCGATCATCTCCTGCTGCTCCGGCGTGAGGCCGGCGGTGACGAACTGCTGGACGCGACGCTGATCGTCCATGACCGCGACCGCTCCGTAGCGCGCGTCCACCAGTTGCGTAGCCTGCTCCACGACCTTCTGCAGCAGAGTGTCCAGCGACAGGTCCCCCGACAGGTCGAGGCCCGCCCGGTGCAGCGCCAGCAGCTCGCGGTTCTGCCGTTCCACCCGCTCGTGCATGCGCGACAACAGCACGAAGACCAGGGCGAAGAAGAACAGGCTGGCGACCAGGATCACCAGGTCCATCATCAGCCGGCCCTGCCAGCTGTCCAGGAACGGCATCAGGTTGTAGCGCGCGAACTCGACGAAGATGAAGAGAACGACGAGCGTCGCGAGGAAAACCCACTTGAGTCGGCTCAGATTCATGGGCGCAAAAACACCTGCCGGCGACCGTGTGTCACCAGCGGCGATCTTACCGGAGGCGGCGTCTTGGTGAGGGGCTCTGGCTAGGAGGACCGCTGGTGGTCCTGCCGCCGGCTGCTCCAGCCGAACAGGGCGTAGAACGGTGACCAGCCGAGCAGGCCGGTGATCAGCGGGACGATGCCGAAGACCCGCAAAGCGGCGCCCCAAAGCCCGTCGGGCACCAGCCACCACCCGGCCACCAGCATCGCGATGCCGACGCCGATGTGGAGAAGCCGGTCCCAGGCGGCCTGGTTGTGGTAGCTCAACGGGAAAGTCCCTTAGCCGGCAAGCGGCAGTCCTGACGCAATCCGACGCTCATGTGTCTGGCCACAGGATGGCCCTCACCGCGTCGTGCCGCCACTGCCCTGTGGGTGGCCCGACAGATCGCGATCAGGTGGCCCCGCGCCTACCCACAGGGGTAGACGGCAACGGAGCGCCGGTTCGGAGGGCGGCGGGAATTCGGGCTAAACTGCCGCCCATGACCGCCGGCCGCGTCGCCGTTCTGCGCACTTCGCCTCGGACCGTTCTGGCCGACTACCGGGAGCTGATGAACCTGGCCGGCTATCGCGAGATCGTCGATCCAGAGGTCGACACCGCCCTCAAGGTCAACATCTCCTGGCACTTCTTCTATCCCGGCTCGTCGACGACCCCGTGGCAGCTCGAAGGCGTGATCCGGACGCTCGAGGCCGACGGCTACGCCCGCGAGCGCATCCACGCCTGTCATAACCGGACGGTGGTCATCGACGCCCATCTGGGCGAGCGCGAGAACAAGCAGCTGCCGGTGGTCGAAGCGCACGGGCTGCGCAACATCCACCTCTACGAGGGCGAGGAGTGGGTCCACATCCGCGACGCCGTCGGTGACCTGGCGGACGACTTCCTGTGCCTCAACGACGTCTACCCCAAGGGCTTCCATATCCCGCGGCGGTTCCTGGGGGAGAACATCATTCACCTGCCGACGGTGAAGACCCACGTCTTCACCACCACCACGGGGGCGATGAAGAACGCTTTCGGCGGACTGCTCAACGAGCGGCGGCACTGGACCCACCCGGTGATCCACGAGACGCTGGTCGACCTGCTCAGGATCCAGCAGAAGATCCATCGG
>CALZJC010000163.1 GCA_945787525.1 Thermoanaerobaculia bacterium
AGATCCAGGGCTCGGGCTCGGCCAGCATCTACGACGGCTTCGTCGTCAACACCGACGCCGACGTGGTGACGGCGCTGGCGCCGGACGGCTTCTTCATGCAGACCCCGGCCGGCGGCACCGACGGCGACATCGACACCTCCGACGGAATCTTCGTCTTCACCGGCGGGGCGCCGGGCGTGGCTGTAGGCGACCTGGTGGACGTCACAGGTGACGTCCAGGAGTTCTTCGGCTTCACCGAGTTCGGCTTCGGGTCGAGCGTCGCTATCGTGGGCACCGGCCTGGTGCCGCCGGCGGTGCAGTTCAACGCCGCCGTGCCCACACCCGACCCGACCGCCCCGAGCTGTGCCATCGAGTTCGAGTGCTACGAGGGCATGCTGGTGCAGATCGCCGAGGGCACGGTGACCGGGCCCAATCAGCGGTTTGGGACCGACCCGATCGCCGAGGTCCACATCGTGGCCCGCGACGAGCGCGCCTTCCGCGAGCCGGGGGTCCAGTTCCCCGGCCTCGGCGGCACCATCCCGACCTGGGACGGCAACCCCGAGGTCTTCGAGCTCGATCCCGACAAGCTGGGTCTGCCCAACCAGACAATCCCGGCGGGCTCGACCTTCGCCGCCACCGGCGCGCTGGGTTTCGAGTTCGGTGGCTACGAGCTCTGGCCGAGCTCGCTGACGGTGGATCTGGCGACGATTCCGTTCGGAGTGCGGGAGCGCGCTCCGGGCGAGTTCACCGTCGGCACGCTCAATCTGTTCCGGCTGTTCGACGACGTCGACGATCCGCCGTCGCTGGCCGCCGACGGCCGCGAGCGGGACGACTTCGTGGCCTCCACCGCCGAGTACCTGCGGCGGCGAGGCAAGGCCGCGGTCTACATCCTCGACGTGCTCGACGCGCCCGACGTGCTCGCGGTGCAGGAGGTCGAGAGCCTCGGTGTGCTGGAGGACCTGGCCGACGACATCATGCTTCTCGAGCCGACCGTGGTCTACAGCGCCTTCCTGGAGGAGGGCAACGACCTGGGCACCATCGATGTCGGCTTCCTGGTGCGCGACACGGTGCGGGTCGATGCGGTGACCCAGCTGGGCAAGTTCGAGACCTTCATCAACCCCATAACCCTGGAGGACAACATCCTTCACGACCGGCCGCCGCTGCTGCTGGAAGGCAGGTTCTCGGCCGACGACGATTCCGACTGGGATTCGGATTCCGACTCCGACTCGGATTCCGATTCCGACGCCTTCAAGTTCGAGGTTCTCAACGTCCACAACCGGTCGCTCGGCGGCATCGACGGCTCGGAGGGCCTGCGGGTGAAGATCAAGCGCCTCGAGCAGGCGCAGTCGATCGCCGAGAAGGCCGACGACCGCCAGGGCAAGAAGGGCAAGGTCCGCTTCATGGTGACCGGTGACTTCAACGCCTTCGAGTTCACCGACGGGTATGTCGACGCGATAGGCCAGATCAAGGGCGATTTCGACCCGGCCGAGAACGAGTTCTCGGGGCCCGACCTGGTGGACCCCGATCTGGCGAACGTCGTCGATACGGAGATCGCGGCCGAGGAGCGGTACTCGTTCATCTTCCGCGGTAGCGCCCAGGTTCTCGATCACGCCCTGGTGAGCCGCAAGCTGCAGAAGTTCGCCCGCGGCGCCGAGTACGGGCGCGGCAACGCGGACGCGGCGGTCGATCTGATCAACAACGAGACCACCGTGCTGCGCGCCTCGGACCATGACGGTCTGGTGGTCTTCATCCAGAGCGACCCGGACGAGTTCGAGGACGACGACGAGGACAGCGATTCGGACAGCGATTCGGACTAACCGATTCGAGGCTAGGTAGGCGAGCCTGCCGTCGCGTGGCGGCCGGTGTCCGCCTGCGCCGGGCTGGTGCTCCTTGAGCTCGGGCCGCTATCGGCCGGCTGGGACTGTCGCCCGGTGGCGATGGCTCGGCAGTGGTGGGGAAGGGCCCAGTGGGACCTCGGAGGTTGGGTGCCTGCAGCTGAGGGCCTGTCGCCGCGATCGGCCTGCCTGCGCTTTATTCGCCACTTGGCGACATCCCAGCCGGTCTCCCGCTACCGAGGAGGCAGCTTGCGGTCCTTGCCTCCGGCACCCGGCACAGCTCCGCCGGTGGCCACTACGGCTTCGCCTAGGGCTCCTCCTCGCGGTTCGCCAGCTCGGGGGAGAAGGCGGGGATGCAGATGGCGTAGTACTCGGCCTCCTCGTCGAACGGGTTGCCGAAATGGACCCGCACGCCGGGCTCGGTCCAGATCGCCTGGCCGGCCTCGAGGTCGATGGTCTCGTCGCCGACCTCGATCCGCACCCGGCCGCGCAGCATGACGGTCAACTCGCCGAAATCGGGCGTCTGCGGCGGCTCGCCCCAGCCGGGCGGCGCCACCATGTGGGCCAGGCTGAACTGCTCGGTGCCGGTGTTGACGCGGCCGAAGATCTCTTCGATGGTCTTGCCGCCGGGGACGGGGATGGCGGAGGGTCGGGTGACGAGCTGGTATCCGGGCATTGGTGGATTCTACGGTGCATGCGTGTTGACAAGAGCACCGGCGGGTGTCTGCGGGGACGCTGCGTGCTGAGGGTGACAGGAAGCGCGCGCACGGAGTGCGCGCTTCATCCAGTCACCGCGGGTCGGACGCAGCACCGACGCGTAGTCCACCGTCTGGGGACTGGATAGAGCCGGCGCCGTGCGCCGGCGTTTCCTGTCCCCGTGAGCACGACTTTGCAGGGTGACCCGCGGCAAGGCGACTCCCTCCACGAAATTCCGAACTGCCCAGAGCGGTTGGAGATACCGATGGACGTGCCGATCGTTCCCGGCCCCGACGTCGTGCCGACCAAGTACTGGCACCGGCTGGAGGACGGCCGCGTTCAGTGTGACCTGTGCTCGCGGTTCTGCAAGCTGCGCGAGGGCCAGCGCGGGTTGTGCTTCGTTCGGGGGCGGCTCGACGACCAGGTCGTGCTCGCCACGTACGGTCGCTCCAGCGGCTTCTGCGTCGACCCGATCGAGAAGAAGCCCCTCAACCACTTCCTGCCCGGTACTCCCGTGCTCTCCTTCGGCACTGCCGGCTGCAACCTGTTCTGCAAGTTCTGCCAGAACTGGGACATCTCCAAGTCGCGGCAGGTAGACACCCTGGCCGATGAGGCCTCTCCCGAGCTGATCGCCCGAGCCGCGTCGCGGCTCGGTTGTCGCAGCGTCGCCTTTACCTACAACGATCCGGTGATCTTCCTCGAGTACGCCGTCGACGTGGCGCGGGCCTGTCGTGAGGCCGGGATCCTCACGGTGGCGGTGACCGCCGGTGAGATCTGCCCCGAGCCGCGGCGCGAGTTCTACCGCTGGATGGACGCCGCCAACGTGGATCTCAAGGCGTTCACCGAGCGGTTCTACCGCCAGGTCTGCGGCGCCGAGCTGGCCCCGGTTCTGGATACGCTGAGCTACCTGAAGCACGAGACCGACGTCTGGTTCGAGATCACCACCCTGCTGATCCCGGGCGAGAACGACTCCTCCGAGGAGCTCGACGCCATGACCCGCTGGGTGGTGGACGAGCTGGGCCCCGACGTGCCGATGCACTTCACCGCCTTCCACCCCGACTTCAAGATGACGGACCGTCCGCCGACGCCGCCGGCGACTCTCAGTCGAGCACAGGAGATCGCTCGTCGCAACGGGGTGCGCTACGCGTACACCGGGAACGTGCACGACGAGGCCGGAGGGTCGACCCGCTGCCATAGCTGCGAGGCGCTGCTTATCGGCCGCGACTGGTACCGGCTGACCGCTTGGAACCTGACCGCCGACGGGGTCTGCAACGCCTGCGGCGAGCGGCTGCCGGGGCTGTTCGACGAGAGTCCTGGCGACTGGGGCTCGCGCCGCCTTCCGGTCCGCCTGCGCGACTTCGCCGGCTAGCCTGATCTTCTCACCAATCGTCTACGAAACGCCGTATCTACCTGAATCTGCAGCGTTACGCTCCGGTCGGGCATCCTCAGCGTGCTTCGAGCACGCTTGCGGTGCCACAAGCCTCGCATCTTCAGGCAGTTACGACGTTTCGCTACGACGATCGGTGAGAAGGTCAGGCTAGGGAAAGATCCCCAGGTCGCCGTAGGTCGTGGCGATCTTGTCTATGGCGCAGATGAACGCGGCGGTGCGCAGGTCGATCCGGCCGCCGAACCGCTGCCGCACCTCCAGCAACTGCTGGTAGGCGCTGGACATGGTCTCTTCGAGCCCCGAGATCACCAGGTCCTTCTCGCTGGCGCCGCGGCTGAACTCGGTGATGTCTTCGGCGCTGAAGCTCTTGCCGGTGAGCGTCTCCACCGCGCCGAGGATGCGCCGGTTGGCCTGCTCCTCGAACCGCTTCTGCAGACGGCCGAAGCGCAGGTGCGAGAGGTTCTTGGCCCACTCGAAGTAGGAGACGGTGACGCCGCCCGAGTTGAGGTAGGTGTCGGGCAGGATCAGCACGCCGCGTTTGCGCAGGACGTCGTTGGCGGCCAGGGTCAACGGGCCGTTGGCGGCCTCGGCGATGATCTTGGCCCGCACCCGGTCGGCGTTGGCGAGGGTGATCTGGCGCTCGAGAGCGGCCGGCACCAGGATGTCGCACTCGAGCTCCAGAGCATCGGCCGACTTCGCCAGGTTCTCGGCGCCGGGGAAGTCGAGGATCGAGCCGGTCTCGCGGCGGTGGGCGACGACCTTCTCGAGGTCGAGGCCCTCCGGGTTGGCGATGGCGCCCTCGTACTCGGCCAGTCCGACGAGCACCGCGCCGTCCTCCTGGAGGAACTTGGCGGTGTGGTAGCCGACGTTGCCCAGCCCCTGGATCACCGCCGTCTTGCCCGCGATGCCGGGCTCGAGCTTCAGCTTCTTCATGTCCTCGGCCACGGCACAGGCTTCTCGTATACCGAAATACACCCCGCGGCCGGTGGCCTCGGTGCGCCCGCGAATGCCACCCTGGGCAACGGGCTTGCCGGTGACGCAGGCCAGGTAGTCCACCTCGCCGTTGGTCAGCCCCATGTAGGTATCGGCGATCCAGGCCATCTCGCGGGCACCGGTGCCGTAGTCGGGCGCCGGCACATCGACGCCGGGGCCGATGAAGTTCTTCTTCTTGAGCTCGAAGGTATAGCGGCGGGTGATGCGCTCGAGCTCGCCGGTCGAGTACTTGCGGCTGTCGATCCTGATGCCGCCCTTGGCGCCGCCGAACGGCACGTCGACGATGGCGCACTTGAAGGTCATCAGCGCCGCCAGCGCCCGCACTTCGTCCTCCTCGACCAGGAGGCTGTAGCGGATGCCGCCCTTGGTGGGTAGGCGGTGATGGCTGTGCTCGGCGCGCCAGGCGTGGATGACCTCGATCTTGCCGCTGTCGCGCTTGAGCGGCAGGGCGATGTGGTAGACCGAGGCGCATTCCCGGATCTGGGAGAGCAGCGTCGGATGGTGGTCGGTGAGCGCCGCCGCGCGATCGAAGGCGCGGATGACCTCCTCCGAGAAGGTGTACTCCTGGCTATCTGCCATATCTGTGCGTTCCCCCTTCGGCGAAGTTGGAGACACAACACTAGCGCTTGATCCGGTCTCCCTCTTCCTCGACCGACAGGATCCAGCCGACGATCTTGCCCGGCTGAATCTGTTTGGCTTCGTGCCAGAAGCGTCGGTTGCGCATGTAGCGGCTCGAGCTGTCCTCCTCGGGGATCGCCAATGTGCTCGCGTGGATCTTCTCGAAGCGCGCGATCCAGACCGCGCAGTTCTCCTCGCGCAGGTCGATCCAACCGTCGTGCACCCAGGCCTGCAGACGCTGCGGGGTCACCCTGGCCTGGCACGTGTTGGACGGCACGATGACCGACGGGCCGCGCAGCAGCTCGCCCGAGCGCAGCAGGATCGGCAGGCCGACCCCCAACGCCTCGGAGGCGAGCCGCGGCCGCTCGCGGATCAGCCGGTCCAGCGTCTCGGCGACCTCGGCGGGCGTCGACTCGCGCACCGCGGTCATGGTGCCGAACGCCTCGCGCAGCAGGTGCGTTTCGTAGAGCAGCTTGGTGTTGCGCGGCGGCCCGAGCATCTCGAAGGCCACGCTGCGCGTGTCGCCCTGGCTCTCCAGCTCGATCAACCGCTCGAGCGCCCAGTGGCGCATCAGACCGGCGCGGTAGGTCGGGCCGAGAACCGCGTTGTCCAGCGCGTTGATGATGTCGTGGCCGGTGTTGCCGCCCTCGATCTCGAAGATCAGGATGCGGGCGATCTCCTCCGGCGTGACGAACTCCATCTGCGCCGCGGTGGTCAGCATCGCGAACTCTTCGAGGCTGAAGATGCCGTTCTCGCCGGTGTCGATGAAGGCGGTCTTGAGCACCTCGTCGGTCAACTCGCCGGCATCCGGATCGAGGGTCGAGAAGGTCTCGCCGATCGGCTTCGGTTTCGCGTCGACCAGCCGCAGCGCCTCGCCGCGGCGCACGATCGGACCGTGGCCGATCCGCTTCCAGGCGATGGCCGCGGCCGGTTTGATCTCCTTGGTGATCGGCGCGCCCGGGGTGCGCGCCATGAGGAACAGCAGCATCGAGTGGGCGCCGGCGACGGCGCTCTTCGAAAGCAGCACGCGGCTCGGCTTCTCCTCGGAATGGGTATAAGGCACGTTGAGGCCCATACCACCGGTGCCGCTGGTGCCGACCTTGAAGTAGATCCGCGTGCCGGCATCGATCATGCCCCGGTACAGAACCTGGATGTGCCGGATCAACCGCGGAATATAGAGCGACTCCAGCAGGTCCTCGACGGTCTGCGGTGGAACCTCGTCGGTCGCCTCCAGCTGCTTGTAGAGCGCCTCCGCGGCGTGGAACATGTCGCGGTAGGCGATACCGGTGGCGGTGTTGACGCAATCGATGACGATCTCGGGCCGCGTGTCGTTGAGCAGTCGGTAGAGCAGGAAAGCGTTCAGCTTGTCGTCTTGCAGCACGGTCAGCTGGGCTTTGATGCGCTGGCGACGCGGCGCCTCGTCCTGGAGGCCGAAGATGTCACCCCAGGAGATGGTCAGCCTGGTGTCGCCGGCCTCCGGGGCAAACTCTCGCCGTGCCTCCTCGGACTCTTCGCGCCGCAGGCTGTGGATCTGGATCTCGGCCGGTTGGCGCTGCAAGAGCTCACGGCATACGGCGATGCCGACCAGCCCGGGGCCGCCCAGCACCAGGACCTTCTTTCCTTGGATGTCCATGAGTTGTCGGCAGGTTTGGCGGCTCTCGGCGCCCTGCCGTTGCCATTCTACCGCTCGGCTGCAGCGCTCGATCGGCGCCGGTCGAGATGGACTCCGACAACGGGTTTCGAGTCCGCCCTCGATTCGACAGGACGCGCTGCATGCGCCCGGGTCGAGACCCCGGCGGCCCACCGAGGAGGTAGCCGAGACGAAGGACCGCGGTGCCCACGTCAGCCTGCATGGCCATTGGCGGCGTGCTGGACGATGCGGCTACGGAGGTGGGTCCGGTCTTCGGGCTGGCGGTGCCGCAGCGCATCGCCGGCGTGCCGAAAGAGCTGCTGACCCCGCGCCGCACCTGGCCTGATCCGGCGGCCTGCGACCAGCGCGCCGGACGGCTGGCGGGCATGTTCCGCGACAACTTCGAGCAGTTCGCCGACGGCGTCGACCCCGCGGGTCTCGGCGTGCTTCGAGTACGCCTGCGGTGACCTCGGTCGCCAGGCCTTGCATCTGCAGACAGCTACGGCGTTTCGCTACGAGGCCGGTGAGAAGGGCAGGCTGGCACGGGACCACCATCCTGCGGCAGAGCCGCAGCTGCGTGTACCCCTTGCGGACGGCTGCGGTCTCCTCAGTCGGTGAGGACGAAGGTCACCTTCATGTTGACGCGGAAGGCGGAGACCTGGCCATCGCTGACGTCGCACTTCATCTCGCTGACCCAGGCGCCGCTGATTCCCTTCAGGGTCTTGTGGGCCCGGGCGATGCCGACCTTAACGGCGTCGTCGAAGCTGACGGGGGAGGTGGCCGAGATCTCGGTGACTTTGGCTACGGACATCTGATTGCTCCTTTGGCCTTGCGGCAGAAGACGGTTGGACCGTGGGTGATCGCGCCGGCGGCTACGGCCCCGCCACCGGCAGCATTCTACCTTCCGCTTGGCAGCGGCTCGGGCCGCGCCAGCAGAAAGCCCTGGGCGAAGTCGATGCCGATCCGGCGGACCGCTTCGAGGGTCTGCTCGTCCTCGACAAACTCGGCGATCGTGCGCAGCCCCATGACGTCACCGATCTCGTGGATCGACGTCACCAGGGCCGTCTGGATCGGGTCGACGGTCATGTCGCGCACGAAGCCGCCGTCGATCTTTAGGAAATCGAGCGGCAGGTTGCGCAGGTGGCCGAGCGAGCTCAGGCCCTTGCCGAAGTCGTCGAGGATGAAGCGGCAGCCCATGCCGCGCAGCGCCGAGAGGAAGCGCTGGGCGCGGGTAAGGTCGGCGATGGCGGCGGTCTCGGTGATCTCGAACAGGATCTGCCCCGGATCGACGCCGGTGGCCTCGAACTCGGCCAACACCAGATCGAGGAAGTCGGTCGCGCCGAGGCTGAATCCGGAGATGTTGAGGGCGAAGCACGGCCGCCGCTCGTCGCTGGCCCAGCCGTTGTCGGCCAACCGGCGCAGCGCGGTCGCCAGCACCCACCGATCGATCTCGGCGATGAGCCCGAAGCGCTCGGCGGCAGGAATGAAGCTGCCCGGTCCCACCAGCTGGCCGTGTTCGTCGATCATGCGGACGAGCAGCTCGCTGAGTGGCGCCTCTTTCTCGCTGTTGCCCTGCAGCGGCACGATCTTCTGGTGGTAGAGCGTGAAACGGTCCTCGTCGAAGGCCTTGTTGATGCGCGAGACCCACTGCATCTGACCGAAGCGCTCGGCGACGGTGCTGTCGCCCGGCTGGTAGGCGTGAATCCGGTCGCCGCCCTTCTCCTTGGCCACCAGGCAGGCGGCATCGGCGTCGCGCATCAGGGCCGCCGCGCCGCCCGCCCCGGCATCGCGCAGCAGCGCCACCGGGTCGAGGGGCTCGGGGCCGATAGCCACCAGGCCGATGCTCACGCGGCAGCTGAAGGAGCGACCTTCGGAGACGAACGGGGCGCTGCGAACGGCGTGGCGGATCTCCTCGGCCAGGTTGTGCGCCCGCGCCGGCGTGCAGTCGCGGAACAGGACCGCGAAGGTGTCGCCGCCGAGGTGGGCGACCAGATCCCGGTCGCCCAGGTTGGCCTCGATGAGCGCCGCCGTCTGCTGAATCAGCCGGTCGCCCGCCGCCTGACCGCCGGTTTCGTTTACCAGGCGGAAGTTGTCCAGGTCGAGGTGGCACAGGGCGTGGTGGGCGCTTTCGGCACGGCGCTCGGCCACGACTCGTTCGAGTCGCGCGACGAAGGCGCGTCGGTTGATCAGCCCGGTGAGCAGGTCGTGGCTGACAAGCCGGCTGATCTCCTGCTGGATCTGATGCAGACGGCTGAGGTCACGAAATGTCAGCACCGCGCCGATGACGTCGCCGCGACGGTTGCGGATCGGCGCCGCCGAGTCCTGCACCGGGTGCTGGCTGCCATCGCGGTCGGCGAGCAGGCGGTCACCGACGAAGATCGACTCACGGCCCTGGCGTAGACACTCGCTCAGCGGATCCACCAGCCGGGCGCCGGTGCGCGGATCGACGACCTGGTAGATCTCCCGCGCCGGCCGGCCGTAGGCCTCGGCGAGGGTCCAGCCAGTGAGCTTCTGAGCCACTGGATTGAGATAGTCGACCATGCCTCGCTGGTCGGTTCGCAAGACGCCGTCGGCGATCGAGGCCAATGTCACGTCGGCCTTCTCCTTCTCCTGGAAGAAAGCCTCCTCGGCGATCTTGCGCTCGCTGACGTCGTGCGCCACGCCGATAACGCGATGGGTCCAGCCGTTCTCGTCCCGCACGCCGACGCCGCGCCCGGCCAGCCAGCGAACCTCTCCGGACGGGGCGATGAACCGCACGTCGATTGCCAGATCCTCGCCCCGTTTCAGCGTCTTGAGCAGGGCGCGGCGCAGACGCTGTCGGTCTTCGGGATGCACCAGCTCGCCGAACTCGGCACCCGATCTGGCGCTGCCGCGCACCGCGAACCCGAACAGTTCGTCGGCAGAGCCGCTGAGCTCCAGGCGGTCGCTCTCCGGCACCCATTCCCAGTGGACCGAGCGGGCCGCGCGCTGCACCAGCCGCAGGCTCTCCTGGCTGCGGCGCAGCGCCAACCGTGCCTGCCGGTTCTCTGTGTCGTCGACCCCGGAGGCGAGAATCGACCGGCGGCCGCGCAGCTCGACCGGGCAGACCCTGAGCTGCAGCCAGCGGCCCCTGCCGAGCTGCTCCAGCAACTCGGCCGCCGGAGCGCGGCTCTCGGGGTGAATCAGTTGCTGCAGATCGACGCCCCGCAGCTCGTCGGGCTGGCGGCCCAGCACGCTTCCCGCGGCGGCGTTGGCGTAGCGTAACCGCTCGTCGAAGACCAGCACGAGGGCAGAAGTGCTTTCGGCGAGCTTTTCGGCGAAGTCGGACGCCGACAGTGGTGGCTGACCGAGGTGCTGCGGCAGGCCCATTGGGGCAGAAAGTATAGTCACCCCCGGTGGGCCTTTCTGCGACTCATCTAACAGAGCGAGGCGCTCGGCTGGTGCGCACTGCGCGCCGCCTCTCGGCCGCGGTGGCGAGGCTCGAGTTCGGGCCGCCGGCGAGCCACGTCTACAACCCTCTCGACTACGCGCGCGCCGCCCACGAGGAGTATCTCCAGCGCTTTGGAGGCACGCCGGGCCGGGTGGTCCTGGTGGGCATGAACCCCGGACCTTGGGGCATGGCCCAGACCGGTGTGCCGTTCGGCGAGGTCGAGCTGGTGCGCGACTGGCTGGGCATACGATCGCCGGTCGGGCGGCCGCGCCTGGAGCACCCCAAGCGCCCGGTCGAGGGCTTCGCCTGCAGCCGCCGAGAGGTCAGCGGTCGGCGGTTGTGGGGCTGGGCGCGCGATCGTTTCGGCTCGCCGGAGCGGTTCTTCGAGCGCTTCTTCATCGTCAACTACTGCCCCTTGCTTTTTCTCGAGTCGGGCGGTCGCAACCTGACACCGGACCGGCTGCCCCTGGCGGCACGAACGCCACTCCTGGCCGCCTGCGACAGTGCGTTGCGCGCCTCGGCCAGAGCGCTCGAGCCGCGCCTGGTCGTCGGTGTCGGCGGCTTCGCCGAGGCGCGGGCCGCGCTGGCTCTCCGCGGCATGGCGGTGCAGGTGGGCCGCATCCTGCACCCCAGCCCGGCCAGTCCGGCGGCCAACCGGGGCTGGCGGGAGGCAGCCGAGCGCCAGCTCGAGGCGCTCGGGGTCGAGCTCGACGCGTCGAGCCGGGTGCTGCGGGACCACTAGCCAAAAGGATAGTAGCGGCGGACCACCCTGTTTTTGCGGCCTCTCCCCCCTGATCGGGCGGGGCTGTGGGCCAAAGCGCTGAGTTAAGCTGACCCGGGAGGAAGTGCAACCATGATCGAAGTCAAAGAGGACATTGCCCGGCGTGCTCACATCGGGTCGCTGGATGAGTACGAGAAGCTGTATCGAGAGTCGCTGGACCAGCCGGAGGAGTTCTGGCGCCGGCAGGCAGAACGGCTGGACTGGATCGAGCCGCCGACGAACATCCACGAATTCGACCCCGAGGCCGTCGAGATCTCCTGGTTCAAGGGTGGCAAGCTGAACGCCAGCTACAACTGCATCGACCGTCACGTGGAGAAGAACGGCGACCGCACGGCCCTCATCTGGGCGGCCGACGAGCCGGGCCACTACGAGCGCATCAGCTACCGCAAGCTGCTCACCGAGACCTGTCGGGTCGCCAACGTGCTCAAACAGCACGGCGTCAAAGCCGGCGACCGGGTGGCGGTCTACCTGCCGATGATCCCCGAGCTGGTGTACACCATGCTGGCCTGCGCCAGGATCGGCGCCGCCCACTCGGTGGTCTTCGCCGGCTTTTCGGCCGATTCGCTGCGCGACCGCATTCTCGATGCCGGCTGCCGTGTCCTGGTGACCGCCAACGAGGGGCTGCGCGGCGGCAAGCCGATCCCGCTCAAGAAGATCTCGGACGATGCGGTCGACGGGCTGGAGCTGGTCGATACGTTGCTGGTCGCCAAGCGCACCGACACGACGGTGAACATGCAGGACGGACGCGATCACTGGCTGGGCGAGGAGATGGCCGCGGCGGCGGACAGCTGCCCGGTGGAGCCGCGCGACGCCGAGGACCCGCTGTTCGTGCTCTACACGTCGGGCTCCACCGGACAGCCCAAGGGCGTGCTGCACACGACCGGCGGCTACATGGTCTACGCGGCCATGACCCACGAGCTGGTTTTCGACGTGCACGACGACGACGTCTATTTCTGCGCCGCTGACATCGGCTGGGTCACCGGCCACAGCTACATCGTCTACGGCCCATTGGCCAACGGCGCCACGACGGTGATGTTCGAGTCGACCCCGACCTATCCCGACGCCGGGCGCTACTGGCAGGTGGTCGACGACCTGGGCGTGACCATCTTCTACACCGCGCCCACCGCCCTGAGGGCGATCGCCCGCGAGGGCGACGACTGGGTGAACAAGTTCTCACGCCAGAGCCTGCGCATCCTGGGCACGGTCGGTGAGCCGATCAACCCCGAGGTCTGGCGCTGGTACCACGATGTCGTGGGTAACGGCCGGTGCGCCATCGTCGACACCTGGTGGCAGACCGAGACCGGTGGAATCCTCATCTCGCCGCTGCCGGGGGCGACACCGTGCAAGCCGGGTTCCGCCACCCTGCCGCTCTTCGGGGTCGAGCCGGCCCTGCTGGACGAAGACGGCAAAGAGCTCCTGGGCAACGACGTCAGCGGCAACCTGTGCATGAAGCGTCCGTGGCCCGGCCAGGCGCGCACCATCTACGGAGACCACGAGCGCTTCCGCGAGGTCTACTATTCGCGCTTTCCGGGCCTCTATTTCACCGGCGACGGTTGCCGGCGGGACGAGGACGGCTACTACTGGATCACCGGCCGGGTCGACGACGTGCTGAACGTCTCCGGTCATCGCCTGGGTACGGCCGAGGTGGAGAGCGCCCTGGTGGCGCACGAGGCGGTGGCCGAAGCGGCGGTGGTCGGCTTCCCACACGAGATCAAGGGCGTCGGAATCTACGCCTTCGTGCTGCTGACTCCCGAGTACGAGTCGGCGGATACCGATGAGCTGGTTGCCATCCTGCGCCAGCAGGTGCGCACCGTGATCGGTCCGATCGCCACACCGGATAAGATCCAGATCGCCAGCGGCCTGCCAAAGACGCGATCGGGCAAGATCATGCGCCGAATCCTGCGCAAGATCGCTGCCGGCAAGATCGATGAAATGGGAGACGTGACGACTCTGGCCGATCCCAGCGTGGTCGACGAGCTATTGGCGTCGCTGCGCGTTCCGGCTGCCTGAGGCCTGGTCGATGCAGCGCGCCGGATGATGGGGACAACAGCCGCCAGTCGCAGCGGGATCGGTCCGGTGCTGACGGCCGCGGCCGTGGTGGTGCTGGTGGCCGGTTTGAAGGCGGCGGCCCCACTGCTGGGGCCGCTGCTGCTGGCGCTGTTTCTGGCGACCCTCAGCCTGCCGTTGCTGCGCTGGCTTCTGGCCCACTCGGTGCGGCCCGGGTTGGCGGTGATGGCCACGGTGCTGGCCAACATCGCTCTGCTCACCGCCTTCGGGTTTGCCCTTACCGGTGCGCTCAACGGCTTTACGAAGGTGGCGCCGGGCTACCTCGAGCAGCTCTACGGCATGATCAACTCGGGGCTCGAGACGCTGCGCGGGCGGGGCATCGATCTGGCCGAGCGGTTCGCGGCGGCGCAGATCGACCCGGGACAGATCGTCGACCTGGCCGGCGGCATCCTGGGGCGCAGCGTGGCGCGGCTGGCTTCGGCCGTCTCCTACGTCACCGTGGTGGTGGTGGCGTTGATCTTTCTGCTGTCCGAGATGGTCAACTTCCCGGCCAAGCTGGCGCGGGCGATCGGTCGGGACGACTCCGCTTCGCGGTACTTCGCCACGATCAGCCGTGACTTCCAGCGCTATCTGGGCGTCAAGACGGTGGTCAGTCTGGGCACCGGGCTGGCCGTCGGCCTGTGGGTCTGGATCCTGGGCGTCGACTTCCCGCTGCTCTGGGGCCTGATCGCCTTCCTGCTCAACTACATCCCGGTGCTGGGCTCGATCCTCGCGGCGGTGCCGACGGTGCTGGTGACCCTGGTGCAGCTCGGTGGCGGGCGGGCGGCGCTGGTGGCCCTCGGCTATCTCGCGGTCAACGTGCTCGTCGGCCATCTGCTCGAGCCCCACCTGATGAGCCGCCGCTTCGGACTGTCGCCGCTGGTCGTCTTTGTGGCCCTGATCTTCTGGTTCTGGGTTCTCGGACCGTTGGGCATGATTCTGGCCGTGCCGATGACCATGGCCCTCAAGATCGCTCTCGACTACAGCGAACGCTGGCGATGGTTGGCGCTGCTGGTCGAGCCGGCGCCGCGCGACTAGGGCACCCCGAAGCCCCGCCGGGGTGGCGCTCTGCAGCCGTTGACAGAGCGCCTCCAGTTGCTATGATGCCGAAACAGGACCACAGTGGTCCTGTTTCTCGGGGAAGCCGCAAAAAGATGATCCGCATGACCAAGCAGACGGACTACGGAATCGTCCTGCTGAGCCGCATGGCCGGCGTGCCGGAACGGCAGTTCAACGCCACCGAGCTGGCGACGGAGTCGCGTCTGCCGCAACCGACGGTCAGCAAGATCCTCAAGATCCTCGCCCGGGCCGGCCTGCTCGACTCGCACCGCGGCGTCAAAGGCGGCTACACCCTGGCTCGCGATCCCGAGACCATCAGCGTGACGGAGGTCATCGGCGCCCTCGAAGGGCCGATCGGGATCACCGAGTGCATCGACGACACGCCCGGCGAATGCTCGCACGAGGCCCGCTGCCCGGTGCGCGGCAACTGGCACCGGATCAACGAGGCGATTCGCCAGGCGCTGGACGGCATCAACCTGGCCGAGATGGCGCAACGTCCAGTCCCGCCGCTGGTGAGCCTGGGCGGCGCTCCGGCGGCGCAGAACGCCGATCTCGGCTAGCAGCCCAGCGGCTGCCGGAGGAGGAACGATCATGCCTGCAAGTGGTACAGAGTTGCTCGATGAGCGCGTAAACCGCAAATACGAGGCGGGTTTTGTCACCGACGTCGAACAGGACACGCTGCCACCGGGTCTCGACGAGGACGTCGTGCGGTTCATCTCGGCCAAGAAGGGCGAGCCCGAGTGGCTGCTCGAGTGGCGGCTGAAGGCGTTCCGCCACTGGCAGACGATGACCGAGCCGACTTGGGCCAACATCAAATACGACCCGGTCGACTATCAGGCGATCTCCTACTACTCGGCGCCCAGGAAGCAGGGTGACGGGCCCAAGAGCCTGGACGAGATCGACCCCGAGATCCTGCGCACCTACCAGAAGCTGGGCATCCCGAAGCTGGCCGATGCCGGAGTCATCTTCTGCCCGATCTCCGAGGCGGTGCGCGAGCATCCGGAGCTGGTCAAGAAGTACCTCGGCTCGGTCGTGCCGCAGAGCGACAACTTCTTCGCGGCGCTCAACTCGGCGGTGTTCTCCGACGGTTCGTTCGTCTTCGTGCCGGCCGGAGTGCGCTGCCCGATGGAGCTCTCCACCTACTTCCGAATCAACGCTCAGAACACCGGCCAGTTCGAGCGCACGCTGATCATCGCCGAGGAGGGCGCCCACGTCAGCTACCTGGAGGGCTGCACGGCGCCGATGCGGGACGAGAACCAGCTGCACGCCGCGGTGGTCGAGCTGTATGCCCACGAGCGGGCAGAGATCAAGTACTCGACGGTCCAGAACTGGTATCCCGGCGACCCCGAGACCGGCAAGGGCGGCATCTTCAACTTCGTCACCAAGCGCGGCATCTGCGCCGGGCGCGCCGCCAAGATCTCGTGGACCCAGGTCGAGACCGGCTCGGCGATCACCTGGAAGTACCCCAGCGTGATCCTCAAGGGCGACGACTCGGTGGGCGAGTTCTACTCGGTGGCGCTGTCCAAGGCCTACCAGCAGGCGGACACCGGCACCAAGATGATCCACATCGGCAAGAACACCACGTCGACGATCGTCTCCAAGGGCATCTCGGCCGGCTTCGGCCAGAACACCTACCGCGGGGCGGTGAAGATTCTCAGGGGGGCCGACAACGCGCGCAACTTTTCGCAGTGCGACTCCATGTTGATCGGCGACCAGTGCGGTGCGCACACCTTTCCCTATATCGACGTGCAGAACCCGACGGCGCACATGGAGCACGAGGCCTCGACCTCCAAGGTCGGTGAGGACCAGCTGTTCTACTGCAACCAGCGCGGCATCGAGACCGAGGACGCGGTGTCGATGATCGTCAACGGCTTCTGCAAGGAAGTGTTCAAGGAGCTGCCGATGGAGTTCGCCGTCGAGGCTCGCAAGCTGCTCGAGGTGAGCCTCGAGGGCAGCGTCGGCTGAGGCGCGGCCTGCCGTCCTGCGACACGATTTCGCTAACACGGACTTTTCATAGTTCCGCTATCCAGAAAGAGGACCGAGAGATGAGCTTGTTGGAGATCAAGAACCTCTACGCCCGCGCGGAGGAGCAAGAGATTTTGAAGGGCGTCGACCTCACCGTCGAGCCCGGGCAGGTGCACGCCATCATGGGGCCCAACGGTTCCGGCAAATCCACCCTGGCGAGGGTGCTGGCCGGTGACGCGGTGTATGAGGTCACCGATGGCCAGGCGCTCTACAAGGGACAGGATCTGCTGGACATGGACCCCGAGGTGCGCGCCCGCGAGGGCCTGTTCCTGGCCTTCCAGTACCCGGTGGAGATTCCCGGGGTGAGCAACGTCTACTTTCTCAAGGCGGCGCTCAACGCGATCCGCAAGCACCGCGAGGAGCCCGAGATGGACGCCATGGAGTTCCTCGCCTACGTGCGCGAGAAGATGAAGCTGGTCAAGATGGAGGAGTCGCTGCTACAGCGGCCGGTCAACGACGGGTTTTCGGGTGGCGAGAAGAAGCGCAACGAGATCTTCCACATGGCGACCCTCGACCCGGTGCTGGCGGTGCTCGACGAGACCGACTCGGGCCTCGACATCGACGCGCTCAAGATCGTCGCCGACGGGGTCAACTCGCTGCGTGACGACAAGCGGTCCTTCGTTGTCATCACCCACTACCAGCGGCTCCTCAACTTCATCGTGCCCGACGTCGTGCACGTGATGGTAGACGGCCGCATCGCGCGCACCGGCGGCAAGGAGCTGGCGCTCGAGCTCGAGGAAAGGGGCTACTCCTGGCTCGAGCAGAAGGTGGCCACCGGGGCCGCCGCGCCGGTGGAGGCCTAGGGTCATGAGCACGACTCTGGTCAGCGATGCGGTCGAGCCCTACGCGATCGCCTTCGAGAAACTACGCGGCGAGCTGCCCGGCGGCGATCGGGTTACCGAGCTGCGCCGCGGCGCGATGCAGAGATTCGGCGAGATCGGCTTCCCGGACGTGCGCCAGGAGGAGTGGCGCTTCACCGACGTGTCGCCGATCGCCCGCACCGAGTTCGATCTGTCGCCGAGCGCCGGCTCGCTCGACGCCGCCGATCTCGCGCCGTACAGCTATCGTGACTGCTACCGCCTGGTGCTGGTCAACGGTCACCTGGCGCCGGAGCTGAGCGATCTGGCGGGGCTGCCCTCGGGGGTCGAGGTCCGCGGTCTCGCCGCGGCGCTGGGCGCCGGCTCCGAGGCCGCCGAGGCCGAAGTGGGCCGTCACGCCGCCTACGCCGAGCATCCGTTCGTCGCTCTCAACACGGCGCTCTGGCGCGACGGCGTGCTGGTGCGGGTGCCTCGCGGCGTGGTGCTCGACAAGCCGGTCAACCTGGTCGTGCTCGGTACGCCCGGCGGGCAGCCGCTGGCCTTCTTCCCGCGCGTCCTGGTGATCGCCGAGGAGAGCAGCCAGCTCACCATTGTGGAGCAGTACGCCACCCTCGGCGAAGGGCGCTACCTGTCCTGCCCGGTCACCGAGATCGTCGCCCACCCCAACTCCGTAGTGGATCACTACAAGCTGCAACGCGAGTCGAGCAGCGCTTTTCACGTGGCGACCTTCCAGATCCACCAGGAGCGCGACAGCAACGTCAGCTCGCACTCCATCTCCTGGGGCGGCGACCTGGTGCGTAACGACGTCAATGCGATCCTGGCGGGCGAGGGCTGCGAGGCCAACCTGAACGGCCTGTACCTGGTCGAAGGCGATCAACTGGTCGACTACCACATGCGGGTAGAGCACGTCGCGCCGCACTGCGACAGCCATGAGCTGTTCAAGGGCATCCTGGAAGGCAGCGCGCGCTCGGTCTTCAACGGCCGCATCTATGTGCACCCCGGGGCGCAGAAGACGGACGCCAAGCAGACCAGTCGCAACCTGCTGCTGTCGCGCGACGCGCTGTGCAACGCCAACCCGCAGCTGGAGATCTTCGCCGATGACGTCAAGTGCACCCACGGCTCGACCGTCGGCCAGCTCGACGATACGGCGATCTTCTATCTGCGCTCGCGGGGCATCGGCGAGGAGGCCGCCCGCAGCCTGCTGACCTACGCCTTTGCCGCCGACATCGTCGAGCGCATCCGCGTGCCGCAGGTGCGCCAGGAGCTCGAGGAGTTTCTCTTCCGGCGCCTGCCCAAGGGCGACATCGTCCGTCAGGCGGTCTAGCGCGCCCGAGCCCGACAATGGTCAGCACCGAGAAGGCCGCGATCGATCGCCAGAGCGGCGCTGTCCTCGATGTCGAGGCCGTGCGGCGCGACTTCCCGGCGCTGGCCCAGAAGATCCACGGCCGGCCGCTGGCCTATCTCGACAGCGCCGCCTCGGCGCAGAAGCCGGAGGCGGTGATAGCGGCGCAGGGGCGCTGCTACCGGGAGTACTACTCGAACGTGCACCGCGGTGTGCACACGCTGTCGCAGCGGTCGACCGAAGCCTACGAGAGGGCGCGCGCTCGGGTGGCGCGCTTCCTCGGCGCCGCCAGCGAGCGCGAGATCGTCTTCGTGCGCGGCGCCACCGAGGGCATCAACCTGGTGGCCCAGACCTGGGGCCGGAGCCAGGTCTCGGCCGGTGACGAGGTGCTGATCACCGAGATGGAGCACCACTCGAACATCGTGCCGTGGCAGATGCTGTGCGAGGAGCGCGGCGCCAGGCTGCGGGTGGCGCCGATCGACGACCAGGGGCAGGTGATCCCCGAGGAGTTCCAGCGCCGTCTCGGCGAGCGCACCCGGATCGCCGCGTTCACCCATGTCTCCAACGCCCTCGGCACGATCAACCCGGTGCGCGAGATGACCGCCGCGGCGCAGGCTGCCGGTGCGGTGGTGCTGGTGGACGGTGCCCAGGCGGCGCCGCACTTCCAGCTCGACGTGCAGGAGCTGGGCTGCGACTTCTATGTCTTCTCGTCGCACAAGGCCTACGGGCCGACCGGCGTCGGCGCGCTCTACGGCCGGCTCGCGCTGCTCGAGAAGATGCCGCCCTACCAGGGCGGCGGCGAGATGATCCGTTCGGTCACTTTCGAGAAGACCGAGTACGCTCCGCCGCCCGCCAGGTTCGAAGCCGGTACCCCGGACATCGCCGGCGCGATCGGGCTGGCGGCGGCGCTCGACTATATCGACGGCCACGATCGTCGGGCCATCCAGAGGCACGAGGAAGATCTGCTGCGCTACGGTACCGAGGCGTTGAGCCGTCTTCCCGGCCTGCGACTGATCGGCACCGCGGCGCACAAAGCGGCGGTGCTGTCGTTCGTCGTCGATGGCGTGCACGCTCACGACGTCGGCACGATCCTCGATCTCGAGGGCATAGCGGTGCGGGTCGGTCACCACTGCGCCCAGCCGGTGATGCGGCATTTCCGCGTGCCGGCCACGGTGCGCGCCTCGCTGGCGCTCTACAATCGGCGCGACGAGATCGATCGCCTGGTGGCCGGCGTTCGCAAGGTGCGCGAGGTGTTTGCCTGATGTCCGATCTGCTGGCGCTCTATCAGGAAGTCATCCTGGATCACAACAAGCGGCCGCGCAACTTCGGCGAGTTGGCGACGGCCGACCATCGGGCCGAAGGCAACAACCCGTTGTGCGGCGACCAGCTGACCGTAGAGCTGACCCTGGACGCGGGACGCATCGTCGACGTCAAGTTTCGCGGTCAGGGCTGCGCCATCTCCACCGCCTCGGCGTCACTGATGACCGAGGCGATCAAGGGCAAGAAGCTCGACGAGGCAGACGCCCTGTTCGAGGGGTTTCACGAGATGCTCACCGGCGACCCCAGCGTCCCGGCCGAGGCGGCGCCCGGGCTTGGCAAGCTGGTCGTGTTCGCCGGAGTGCGCGAGTTCCCGATCCGGGTCAAGTGCGCCACCCTGCCTTGGCACACGCTGCGGGCGGCGTTGCGCGGCTCGGGCGATGCCGTCACCACCGAGTGAACAGGTCGGCGGCTCGCGCGGGGGCGCGCGGCTCTGTAACGGACGGCGGACTTACGGGACTGATCTGGAGTGCAGTGGTGTAGCCGCGGTCGACCGCCGTGTCGACCGCAGCGGGCTGGGCCGCCGCGTCCCGGAGCGGCAGGCGCCGCGAGGTTTGAAACCGTCCAGGGGTTCAACTATAGTCTGGGCCGACCCCCCGAAGTAGAAGTCACTACCCGGGTTGCTCTCCCCCAATTAATGTCTGTTCAATCGCTGCGCGCGGAGTTGTACGAGGCCAGAGCCTGGCGGCTCAACGAGCTGCTGCCCGATGCCGACGACGCGACGGTCGCCGGGTCGCTGGCGGAGCTCGAGGAGCGGGTCGCCGCTTTTGAAGGTCTGCGGGACTCGTTGCACCCGGAGAGCGACTCCTCGGCCCTCAGCGCCGCCGTCGATCGGTACGCGGAGGTGGTCGAGGGGATCTATGTGCTGTCCGGCTATGCCGCGCTGAGATTCTCCGCCGACACGCGTTCGGAGAAGTCGTTGAACCTGCGCAGCCGCCTGCGCGATGGGTTGGCCGCGTTGGCCAACCGGACGCTGTTCTTTGTTCTGTGGTGGAAAGAGCTGGATGAGGAGCCCGTCGAGCGGCTGCTGAGCGAGCTCGCCGGCTCGGCCGACAAGTGCCATTTCCTGCGCGAGTTGCGGCGCCTGCGGCGGTTCAGCCTGGACGAGGGCAGTGAGCGGGCCATCAACCTCAAGAACGCCAACGGCATCGACGCCCTGGTCACCCTCTACTCGATGCTGACCAGCCGGCTGGAGTTCCGGCTCGCGGTCGACGGCGAGGAGAAGCTGCTCACCCGGGACGAGATCCAGGGCTACTTCTACTCGACGGAGCCGGAAGTGCGGGCAGCGGCCTATCGCGAGCTGTTCCGTGTGTTCGAGGGCGAGGCTGGCGTGCTGGGTCAGATCTACACGCACCGGGTTCTCGATTGGCATAACGAGCACCTGACCCTGCGCGGCTATTCGTCACCGATCGCGGTGCGCAACCTGGGCAACGACGTGTCGGATCGGGCCGTCGAGCTGCTCATCGAGGTGGCGCGTGAGAGCGCCGGGCTGTTCAGAAGGTACTTTCGCCTCAAGGCCGGTTGGATCGGCTGCGAACGACTGCGGCGCTACGACCTCTACGCGCCGCTGGCGGTTTCCAAGCGCACCGTGCCGTACGGCGAGGCGGTGGCCATGGTGCTGGAGACCCTGGACAGTTTCCACCCGCGGGTGGCGGAGCTGGCCGAGAGGGTCTTTGCCGAGGACCACATCGACGCCGAGATCCGTCCAGGCAAGAGGAGCGGCGCCTTCTGCGCCACGATTCTGCCTCGCCAGACACCCTGGCTGCTGCTCAACTACACCGGTCGGGTGCGGGCGGTCGCGACGTTGGCCCACGAGTTGGGGCACGCCGTGCACAGCCTGCTGGCGGCGGAGCACTCGGTGCTGACCCAGGCGCCGTCGCTGCCCCTGGCGGAGACCGCCTCGGTGTTTGCCGAAATGCTGCTGACCGACAGATTGCTGGCGCAGGAGAGCGACCCGCTGGCGCGCCGCGAGCTGCTGGCGGCGTCGATGGACGACATCTACGCCACGGTGATGCGGCAGGCCTACTTCACGCGTTTCGAGGTAGCTGCCCACCAGGCGGTGCGCGAGGGCCGGCCGCCCAGCGCCCTGGACGAGATCTACCTCGACAACCTCCGCGAGCAGTTTGGCGACGCGGTCGAGCTGTCCGACGAGTTCCGCCGCGAGTGGATCGCCATCCCGCACCTCTTCCTCACCCCGTTCTACTGCTACTCCTACAGCTTTGGCCAGCTGCTGGTCCTGTCGCTCTACCAGCGCTTCCGCGAGCAGGGTGCGGCGTTCATTCCGGGCTACCTGCGAATGCTCGAGTATGGCGGCTCGGCGCGGCCGCAGCGGATTCTCGCCGAGGTCGGGGTGGACGTCGAGGATGGCGAATTCTGGCGCGGTGGCTTCCGCATAGTCGAGCGCATGATCGACGAGCTCGAGAGCCTCGGCGACGCCGGGCTATAGCCCGGCCGGGCCTCCGCCTGCGTGTTCGCCCCCCGGTCGCTTCGCTAGCTGCCTCAATGCTTCGCTCCTCGGGGGGCGCCCACTCCGGCTGCGCCCTCCGGCGGTGCGGCTCGCCAAAAGGCCGGGCGACCGGCGGTAAGCCGGTCGTCGGGAGGCGAGGGGTGGGGCGGAAGTGGGGTGGGGCCTAGTGGTAGTTCTGTGCAGAGGTCTCGACCAGTTGGTCGACCTCCTGCTGGGTCAGGTAACCCAGCATATTGAGTCGCAGGGCCAGGAACTCCGAAATCGTCGGTAGGTCCCATTCCTGTAGCTCACCGGCTTCGTGGGGCGTCAAGGCGTCATTGCGGACCGCGAAGAGGAGAAGCGCGTCGGCCACGGCGTCCTGGCTGGGACGAACGCCATGGCCGATCTGAGAGAGGAGAGTCCGGGTCTGGCGGTTTGTGTTCATAACCTTGTCGCCGTTTCCATCGGCTTGAAGGAGCAGAAACCGTGCCAGCGGTGCCTTGCCCAATGGGAAAGGCGTTTCTGGCCCGTCAAGGTGCCCGATTGACAATAATTCGCAGGCCCGGTTGACGATCGGTGCAATCGGCGGGTGCCGCCAGCGACTTGCTTTGGGAACGCCTGGCGCCGACTCCTCTGCCGTCGTCCCTGGCTAGAGATCTGTCTCCTCGACGCCCGCCATGAAGAGGGCGTTGAAGAGCAGCTTGAAGGAGCGGTGGGGCTGGGCGCGGTGCTGGGGCCGGAAGCCGATCAGGATCACGCGGCCCTTGCCCACCTTCACCTCCACGACCGCGGCGCGGCGCTCGAGCAGCTCGGCGCCGCGGATGTAGCCGCTGACCTGGATATCGTCGCGGTGGGAGG
>CALZJC010000164.1 GCA_945787525.1 Thermoanaerobaculia bacterium
TGGGACGAAGGCCGCGTTCACCTGCTGACACACTCACTTCATTACGGACTCGGTGTGTTCGAAGGCACCCGGGCCTACGAGCAGACAGACGGCGGTACCTCGGTATTCCGTCTGCGCGATCATCTGACGCGCTTCAATCAGTCGGCCCGCATCGTGCGGATCGACCTGCCTTTCGACCACCAGACGCTGGAGAAGGCGACCCTCGATCTGATCGAGGCCAACGAGCACGACAGCTGCTACCTGCGCCACTTGGCGTTCATCGGTAGCGGCAGCATGGGCGTCGATCCGGGCGACAACCCGGTGCGGATCGGTATCGCCAGCTGGAAGTGGGGTGCCTACCTGGGTGAGGAAGGGCTGCGTAAAGGCGTGCGCCTGGCGGTCTCGACGCACGCCCGTCTCTCCTTCGCCTCTTCGTTCGGTCGCGCCAAGGCGACCGGCAACTACATCACCGCGGTGCTGGCCAAGCGCGAGGCGGTGCTCCGGGGATACGACGACTGCGTGATGCTCGACGCCAACGGCTACGTCGCCGAGTCGAGCGGCGCCAACCTGTTCATCGTCCGCGATGGCGTGATCAAGACCCCGCCGCCGCCGGGCATCCTGCCGGGAATCACCCGCGACACGGTGATGTGGCTGGCGGAGCAGCGCGGCTGGGAGCTACGCCAGATGTCGTTCGCCCGTGACGAAATGTACTCTGCCGATGAGGTATTCCTCACCGGCACCGCCGCCGAGGTGACGCCGGTGCGCGAGATCGACGACCGCCCGATCGGTGATGGCGTCCCCGGCCCGTACAGCCTCGAGCTGCAGCAGGCCTACCTGGCGATGGTCAGAGACGAGGGCCTCTGCCCGAAAGGGTGGAGCACTCCGGCACCGGCGCCAGCGCTGGTCGAGGCCTGACCCCGGCCGTAGGGCGGCGCGGCGGTCCGCGCCGCAGTGATTCCTGACAAGCGGAGGTGTTCATGAACCCGTTGCAGCGGCTACGGAGCGAGGGACAGGCCATCTGGCTGGATTACATCCGGCGCGATCTGCTCACCAGCGGCGAGCTCGAGCGGCTGGTCGCGGAGGACGGCGTCACCGGCGTCACCAGCAATCCGGCGATCTTCCAGAAGGCGATCGGCGAGAGCGATCTCTACGACGATGACATTCGCGAGTTGATCGGCGAGCGCCCGGAGCTGTCCGCCACCGAGCTGTACGAGGAGCTGGCGGTGCGCGAGATCCGCCTGGCCGCCGATGTCCTGCGGCCGGTCTACGACAGCCAGGACGGGGCCGACGGCTTCGTCAGCCTGGAGGTCTCTCCCCATCTGGCGCGCGACTCCGAGGCCACGCTGGCCGAGGCGCGGCGCCTCTGGCGGTGGGTCGACCGCCCCAACCTGATGATCAAGATCCCGGCCACCGACGAGGGAATCCCGGCCATCGAGGAGGCCCTGGCCGACGGCATCCACGTCAACGTCACGTTGATGTTCTCGCTCGCCGACTACGAGGCGGTGGCCGGCGCGTACCTGCGCGGGGTGGCGCGGGCCGCACAGCCCGCGCGGGCGGCCTCGGTGGCGTCCTTTTTCGTCAGCCGGGTCGATTCGAAGCTGGATGGCAAGCTCGAGGAGATCGGCACCGAGGAGGCCCGCTCGCTGCTCGGCACCATCGCCATCGCCAACTCGATGCTGGCCTACCGCCGGTTCCGCGAGCTGTTCCACGGCGAGGCCTTCGCCGCGCTGCGCCAGCGGGGCGCGCGGCCACAGCGGGTCCTCTGGGCGAGCACCAGTACCAAGAACCCGGCCTACCGGGACGTGATCTACATCGAGGAGCTGATCGGTCCCGAGACGGTCAACACGGTGCCGCCCGGTACCTTGACTGCGTTCAGGGACCACGGCTCGGTGCGGCCCAGCCTGGACGAGGGCATGGCGACAGCCGACCAGGCGCTCCGCGACCTGGCGGCGGTGGGCATCGATCTCGATGCAGCCACCGCCGAGCTGCAGCGCGAAGGAGTGGAGAAGTTCGCGGTGCCGTTCGACCGTCTGCTCGCGACGCTGGAGGAGAAGCGGGCGGCGCTCGCCGCGACCGCGGAAACAGCGGGATGAGCGGCGCCGCCGGAGCGGTGGCGCGATCCAGCTTCGAGTTAGGCGATCTTGCCACGGCGGTGGCTGCGCGCTTGCGCCGGTGGCGGGACGAGGAAGTTGGCGAACGGCTCTGGCGGCGCGACCACCGGCTGTGGTCCGAGACGCCGGTGGCGGAGATCGAGGACCGGCTGGGATGGCTCGATCTGCCGCGCACCATGGTGCCCTTGGTGGATGAGCTGGAGGCCCTGGCTGCCGATGCCAGGAGCGAGGGCCTGGAGACCGTCGTGCTTCTGGGCATGGGCGGCTCGAGCCTGGGAGCCGAGATGCTGCAGGCCGCGCTCGGCGATTCCCAGCGTTTGCGGGTCGCCGACAGCACCCACCCCGAGGCCGTGCAGGCGCTGGCCGACAGCCTCGACCCCCAGGCATCCGTATTCGTGGTCTCCAGCAAGTCCGGAACGACCGTGGAGACCGACAGTCTGCTGCGGTTCTTCTGGGAGTGGCTGGAGCGGCGGGTGGAGCGGCCCGCCAGGCAGTGGGTGGCGGTCACCGACCCTGGATCGATGCTCGGTGCGGCGGCGCGCGAGCGCGGCTTCCGGCGGTTGTTCGATGCGCCCGCCGATGTCGGCGGGCGTTACAGCGTCCTCGGGCCGTTCGGCCTGGTGCCGGCGGCCCTCGGCGGGTTGCCCGTCCGGCCACTGCTGGAGTCCGCGGGTGCGATGGCGCGCCGCTGCGGCCCGGCGGCAGCGGTCGAGGACAACCCCGGGCTGGTGCTGGCGGCGCTGCTCGGCGAAGCGGCACTGGCCGGGCGCGCCACGCTGCAGCTGGCAGCCACGCCGCCCGCCGACTGTTTTTCCCCCTGGCTCGAGCAGCTGATGGCGGAGAGCACGGGCAAGAGCGGGCTGGGGATCCTGCCCGTGCCGGCCGAGCCCCTGGAGTCGGCCGGAGCGGCCGAAAAGGCGGTCCTGGTGGCCATGGGATCGGCGCCGCCCGAGGTCGATCAGGCGCCGCGGGCCCGTATCCGGATTGCAGCTGCCGCGGAGCTGGGGGGTGAGATCTTTCGCTGGCAGGTCGCCGTGGCCATGGCGTCGGCGGTACTCGGGGTGCATCCGTTCAATCAGCCGGACGTGCAGCTGGCGAAGAAGCTGGCGCAGCAGGCGGTCAGCGGCCAGGTCGGGGCCGAGCCGCCGCCGGTCTCGGCGGTCGCCGATGCCGACCTGGCGAGCTGGCTCGGATCGCCGGCGGGCTACTGCTCGGTGCAGGCCTTTCTGGCGCCGCGTTCAGCTACCGATGAACGGCTCGAACGTCTGCGACGAGCCCTCGGCCGCGGTTCGGGCCTGGCGGCTACCGCTGGCTACGGCCCCCGCTTTCTCCACTCCACCGGGCAGCTGCACAAGGGGGGTCCGCCCGATGGACGCTTTCTGCAGCTGGTCGACCGGCCGGCGCGCGACATCGAGATACCCGGCACCGGGTTGAGCTTCGGCCGGCTGTTGCGGGCCCAGGCCGATGGCGACGCTGCGGCCCTCGCGCAGCGCGGTCGCCGACTGCTGCGAATCGATCTTGGCGGCACCCCGGACGACGAGCTCGACAGACTGGTCGCGCGGGTCGAAGCGGCGTGACCGGACAGCCGGCGGGGACACCCGGAATCGAGGTTCTTGCCGACGCCGAGGCGCTGGCGAGGCGCGCCGCGACAGAGGTCTTGCGGGTCCTCGGCGCGGCCCTCGAGCAATATGCTCGTGCCAGCTGGGTGCTGGCCGGCGGCTCGACGCCGCGGCGACTGTACGAGATCCTCGCCGGCCGGCCCCGGGCGATCGATTGGCGGCGCGTCGAGCTGTTCTGGGGTGACGAGCGCTGTGTCGAGCCGACCCGGGCGGCGAGCAACTTCCGGTTGGTTCGCGAGACCCTGCTGGCAAGGCTGCCTTTCTCGGGCCATCGCGTGCATCGGGTGCGGGGCGAGCTGCCGCCTGCCGAGGGGGCTGCCGACTACGCCCGGCAGGTGGCTGCGGCGCTCGACGGCGGACCTTTCGACCTCGTGCTGCTCGGGTTGGGGGCGGACGGCCACGTGGCGTCGCTGTTCCCCGGTGCCTTGCCGGCTGCCGGCGAGCTGGTGGCGGCCATCGAGGCTCCGGCAGAGCCGCGGTGGCGGGTGACCTTGACGCCCGCGGCGCTGGCCCGCACGAGGCGGCTGCTCTATCTGGTGCGGGGCCGCGACAAGGCGGCAGCACTGGCCCGGGCACTCGATCCAGCGCGGCAGGTCGATCTGATCAGCGACCAGGTGCGCCCGCGGGCTGGCGCAACGCTCTGGCTGGTGGATCGCGAAGCTGCCGCCGAGCTGCCGGACCGGTCGCCCGGGCCTGTGGTAGCTTGACTCCTGCGTGAGTCCGACGACCCCTATTCGTGCCAGCGGTGGCGGCGGGATCGGGCTGACCGGACCGGTGCCCAGGGACATCTGGCTGCTGCTCGGAATCCTCTTCGGCACCTTCTCGCTGCAGTTCTTCGCCCCCAGCGCCTGGTTGCCTGCAGCCCTCAGGCTGACGCCGGATGTGTGGCGGCACGGTTTCGTCTGGCAGGCCGTGACCTATCCGTTCATCGGCAGCGGCATTCCGGGGTTCTGGTTCGTTCTCGAGCTGCTGATCCTGCTGATGTTCGGCCGCGACGTCTACCATCGTTTGGGGCGCCGCGGTTTCTGGTCGCTGCTGGTCAAGGCGGCCCTGATCTCCGCGGTGGTGGCCGTCGCGGTGGCGCTGCTCGAGACGGCGTTCGGGAGGGGCGTGTCGCCGTTTCGGTTCGCGCTGATGCAGGGCCAGCACTTCGTCATCACGGTGCTGATCGCGGCCTTTGCGACGCTCAACGCCAACGCCACGATCCTGCTGTTGTTCGTGCTGCCGATTCAGGCGCGCTGGTTCATCCTGCTGGAGATCGTCTTCGCTTTCATGGGCCTTCTCAGGTACGGCGACCTGGCCGGCTTCTTCGGCCTCTGCGCGGCGGTGGGCGCCGGCGTCTGGCTGGTCGGTGGCGGTCTCGGCAGCGGTCCGTGGCGCGAGCTCGGGCTGCGCGCTCGGCAGGCCTGGTTGCGCGCCCGGCTCGCCTGGCTGAAGCGTCGGCGCGGCCTGCGGGTGGTGCGAAACGACGAGGATCGCGGTCCCGATCGTTGGGTGCACTGATGGGAATTCCGTCTCGCCGGCAGCCGTTATGGAGGTTGCCCTCAGCGCCGGGGTGCAAGATAACCCGGCACCACGAGCCCGGCCCGCGACAGCGGGCCGCCAGGCAACCTGAAAACGGGAACCCCTGTCTATGTCCGAAACCCTGACCCTGCCTGTTCTGCCTCTCCGCGAGACGGTTATCTTCCCGGGCGTCAACAGCGCCATCGGCGCCGGCCGCGCCGCCACCCTGCGCGCGATCCAGCGGGCGGCGGACAAGGAGGACAAGCTGCTCTTCGCGGTCTCGCAGCGCGAGAACCTCGACGAGGTGCGACCGGAGATCCTCTTCACCATCGGTACGATCGCGCGCATCGGCCAGCTGCAGAGGGTCTCCGGCGGCGTGCAGATGCTGCTGCACGGAGTCAAGCGGGGCATCGCCATGCGCTACAGCCCGGCCGACGACCATCTCGAGGCGGTGGTGCGCGAAGTCGAGGAGCTGGAGGCGGTCGACCCCAAGGACCCGGCCTTCCTGGCACTGCTGCGCGAGCTGCGGGCGCGGGCCGGCGAGGTCGGCCAGAAGGCCGGCTTTCCCGAGGAGGTCGTGCGGCAGGTCCTGGAGCAGGTGGACGAACCGGGGCGGCTGGCCGATCTGGTGGCCAGCTATCTCGAACTGCCCCATGCGGAGAGTCAGAGCCTGCTCGAGACGCTGTCGATCGAGGAGCGTCTGCGCCGTGTGCTGGTGAACGTGCAGCGGCAGATCAATGTGCTGGACGCGCAACAGGACATCAAGAGCAAAGTGCAGCAGGAGATCGGCGATCGGCAGCGCGAGATCTTCCTGCGCGAGCAGCTCAAGGCGATCCGCCGCGAGCTGGGCGAGGAGGATGAAGGCGAGGAGGTCGACGAGCTGCGCCGCCAGCTGGAGGGACTCGAGCTGCCCGAGGAGGCCCGCAAGGAGGTCGATCGTGAGCTCGGACGCCTCGGCCGCATGAGCCGGGAATCGATGGAGTACCAGGTGATTCGCACCTACCTCGAGAACATCGCCGAGCTCCCCTGGCAGGAGCGCAGCGCGGACGATTTTGATCTCGGGCGAGCCGGGAAGATCCTCGAGGAGGACCACTATGGCCTCGACGAGGTCAAGGACCGGGTGCTCGAGTTCCTCGCGGTGCGCCGACTGCGCGCCGCCAAGGACGCCGCGGCGCAGGAGGCCGAGGAGGCCGAACAGGCCGTCGACAAGGAGGAGGACGCTGCGGCGGAAGGCGGCGGCAACGGTGGGGCCGCCCCGCCGGCCGAGGGCCAGATCGAGGGGCAGATCGAGCAGCGGGGTTCGATGCCGCCGGGCTATGACGACGATCGCACCCACGGCCCGATCCTGTTGTTCGTCGGACCGCCCGGCACCGGCAAGACCTCGATCGCCCGATCGATCGCTCGGGCCATGGATCGCAAGTACGTGCGGGTGTCGCTCGGCGGCGCGCGCGACGAGGCGGACATCCGCGGCCACCGGCGTACCTATGTCGGGGCGATGCCGGGGCGCGTCCTCAAGGGCATGAAGGACGCCGGCACCAAGAACCCGGTGTTCTTGCTCGACGAGGTCGACAAGCTTGGCGTCTCATACCAGGGCGACCCTGCCAGCGCGCTGCTGGAAGTCCTCGATCCGGCCCAGAACAACAGCTTTGTGGACCACTATCTGGGCGTGCCCTTCGATCTTTCGGAAGTGCTGTTCATCGCCACCGCCAACTTCCTGCAGCACATTCCCGGGCCGCTGCTCGATCGTATGGAGCTGGTCGAATTCTCCGGTTACACCGAGCGTGAGAAAGGGGAGATCGCCCGCCGCTACCTGGTGCCGCGACAGATCGTCGCCAACGCCCTGGATTCCGATCAGATCGAGTTCAGCGACGAGGCGATCGCCGAAGTGATCACCCACTACACCCGCGAGGCCGGCGTGCGTCAGCTGGAGCGCGAGCTGGGCAAGCTGGCGCGCAAGGCGGCGCGGCGCATCGCGGCCGGCGAGACCGAGCACATCGAGCTGACCCCGGAGCTGGTGGCGGAGCTCCTCGGGCGGACCAGGATCCATCCCGAAAAGGCGGCCGGCGAAGACCAGGTGGGAGTCGCCACCGGCATGTTCTACACGCCGGTCGGCGGCGACATCATGTTCGTCGAGACCACGCTGATGCACGGCAAGGGCGAGCTGCTGCTCACCGGTCAGCTCGGTGACGTGATGAAGGAGTCGGCCCGGGCGGCCTGGAGCTATGCCCGCTCGCACGCCGGCGAACTGCAGATACCGGCCAAGGAGTTCTCGGAACGGGACGTGCACGTGCACTGCCCGGCGGGAGCGATTCCCAAGGACGGCCCTTCGGCCGGCGTCACCATGGCGACCGCCATGGTCTCGGCCCTGTCCGGGCGCCCAGCTCGCCACGACATCGCCATGAGCGGTGAGATCACCCTCTCGGGCAGGGTGCTGCCCATTGGCGGCGTCAAGGAGAAGGTCCTGGGAGCGGTGCGCGCCGGCCTCCGCCAGATCATCCTGCCGCAGCAGAACGTGGCCGATCTCGAGGATCTGCCGGACGAGGTGCGGCAGAGCCTGGAGGTGATCGCGGTGGAGGAGCTGGGGGAGGTGCTCGCCGCGGCGATCCGCGGCGGCTCCTTCGAAGATGGCCAGCTGCGGTTCGCCGACGACGCCCCGGACCGATCCGCCGTGACCGCTCCGGGCTAGCCTGACCTTCTCACCAATCCTCTACGAAGCGCCGTAGGTGCCTGAATCTGCTGCGTTACGCTCTGGTCGGGCATCCTCAGCGTGCTTCGAGCACGCCTGCGGTGCCCTTGGTCGCAAGCCTTGCATCT
>CALZJC010000165.1 GCA_945787525.1 Thermoanaerobaculia bacterium
CTTCAGTGGGATGTTCAGTTGCAGCTGCTCCATCAGTATCGGTGTCGTGTCTAGCTCGTCGCCTTCGAGAAACAGGCTCTTGAGGTCCGAGGTTCTCAGCTCGTGCTCACCCAGCATCGGTTCGGCGGCGCTGGTGTCGATCGCCAACTCGATCTCGTCCTCCACGGGTCTCGCCAAAGGCGCCAGGCAACGGGTACATGTCAGGGTCTGGTCGTAGGAGAGGCGCGCTTCCAGCCGGTAGCCCGCCAGGTCGCGGACCACCCGCCCCGACCACGAGATTCCGCTCAGGCCCAACAACTCGCTACGACCCAGGCTTTCGACGGAGATCGAGGGGGACTCCTCCCAGTGGAAGGGCTCGTCTCCGATCTGCTCGAGCTGGATCAGCATGCCCGACACCCTCCCCCGGGCGGAGGCAAAGGCTAAGCGATTCAAGGGTTTCTGTCAACGTGACGAGTCGCCGGCGGCTTGATTGCGGACCCACGATCTGGAACGATCTGCGCTCGCGGTACAACCCGGCGGCAGCGACCAGCGGCAACGATGAACCAGCATCCAGAACAGCCGCGCGGCGCCCGGCCCCGGCCACCGGGCGAGGAGCCGCGGTCCCTCTACCGGCGCACCCGCCGATCGATTGCCCGGACCTTCCCCGGCCTGCAGCGGCTCTTCCAGCGCTCCGAGGCGCGTTTTTTCGCCGCGTTGGCCCGCTACCGACACTGGCGCGAGTGGCGCAGGACCCGGCCCCGCCGGCGCTGGTCCGCCACGGTCCGGTGGCTGGCGCACACCATCGACGCCCTGCGCCGGCGCCGAGCCGAGCCGCGGCTCACCGTCGCCGTCGACATCACTCCTCTCTGGGAGCCGTTGACCGGCATCGGCTGGTACCTCCACCTGCTGCTGCGGCATCTGGCGGATAGCGATGAGGTGCGCATCCGCCTCTACGGGCCGAGCGTCGTCGCCACCGCGGAGCGCACCGCGCCCGTCGTCGATCTGCCCCGTGGCCCGGCCATCGAGGAGGTCGTCTACGAGGTTCCCGAGAACCTGGTCCTGCCGGCGGGCTTTCTGATGCGCTGGCTGCAACGCGCCGAGCGGCTGCTGATCGCCGCCGACGGCAACGACGTCGTGTTCGCCCCCAACTTCCGGCCGCCCCACCGCCTCGGTCTGGCGCGCGGCGCGCTGGTGGCCACCGTGCACGACCTGGGGTTCCGGCGGGTGCCATGGACGTTGCGCGAGAAGACACGCCGCCAGCTGGCCGCGAGCATCGACGAGACCATGCTGCGCGCAGTGCGGCTGATCACGGTCAGCTCCGCGGTACGCGACGAACTGGCCGAGTACGGCTACGCCTCGCCCGACCGGGTGCGGGTAGTGCACCATGGCGCCGGTCAACTGGAGGCCCTGCCCGAGGAGACACCGCCGCCCGGGCTGCCGGCGCGCTACGGCCTGCACGTCGGCACGCTCGAGCCGCGCAAGAACATCGGTCGGCTACTCGAGACCTGGGACCGCCTCGGAGATCTGATGGCCGACCGCCCCATTCTCGTCCTGTGTGGCGGCTACGGCTGGCGGACCGCCGCCATCCGTCGCCAGGTCGAGGCCGCGGTTGCCGCCGGCTGGGCGCGACATCCGGGCTACGTGACCAGCGGCCAGCTGGCGGCGCTGTACCGGGCGGCGCAGGTCGTGGTATTCCCCAGCCTCTACGAGGGTTTCGGTCTGCCGGCAATCGAGGCGCTGGCCGCCGGCACGCCGTTGGTCTGCAGCGACATCCCGGCGCTGCGCGAGGTGGCCGCCGGCGCGGCCCTGTACGCCCCGGCCGACCGGCCGGACCTGCTGGCCGAGAGAGTCCACCAGGTGCTCACCGACGGCGGCGAGCGGCAACGCCTCATCGACGCCGGCCGCGCCCGACGCGCGGCGTTCAGCTGGCCCGAGTCGGCGCGACGTACGCTAGCGGTGTGGCGTGAAGCGGCCGCCAAAACCAGCGGCTAGCAGCTAGAATAGGTTCTTCTTCTCCCTTCTCCCGTGGCTTACCGAATCGGCATCGACGCCCGCAAACTGAGGGACGAGTCCAGGATCGGCTCGTACATCCGCAACCTCATTCGCGCGCTGGCCGAGATCGACCAGGTCAACGAGTACAACCTGTTCGTCAGTTCGTGGGACGATCCGCTGCCGGATCAGCTGGGTGACAACTTCCGCGCCGTCGTCGAGCCCTGTCCGGTCTTCTCGGTGCGCGAGCAGCTGTCGCTCTCCTGGCGCCTTCTGCGTCTCAAGCTGGACCTCTATCACGCCACCCACTACCTGCTTCCGGCGGTCGTTCCCTGCCGCTCGGTGATCACGGTCTACGACATCCTAGACGTGTTCTATCCCCATTTCCGGCCCTCACCCCTGGCGTTCTTCTACGCCCAACGACAGATCCGGCGCAGCCTGGCCCGGGGTGATCGGATCATCGCGGACTCGCGTAACACCAAGACCGATCTGATGGATCGGCTGGGCATCGATGGCCGCCGTATCCGCGTCGTCTACCCGGGCGTCACCGCCTCGTTCGCCGAACGTGTCGCGCCTGAGGACGTGGATCGCACGCTCGCCCGGCTGGGAATCGAACGGCCTTATCTGCTGCTGGTCGACGATCCCCCGGGGCGGAGCAACCTGGACCGCACCGTGAAGGCGTTTGCCGATGCCCTCGCTCGGCGGCACTTCGCCGGCTCGCTGGTCTGCGCCGGACCGCGCACGCAGCTCGACTTCAAGGTGAGCCGGCGCGCCGAGAGGCTGGGCATCGCCGACCGCCTGGTCCTGCTGGGCTCGCTCAGCACCGAGGACCAACCGGCGGTGTATCAGTCGGCCGAGCTCTTGTTGTACACGACCCTCGAAAACGCCCCGGGGCTGGCCGTCGCCAATGCCCTCGCCGCCAGGGTCCCGGTGGTGGCCTCGGCCACCGCCGCTCTGCGCGAGGCGGCCGAGGGCTACGCCGTACTGGTCGATCCCCTCGACCGCAAACAGATAGCCAACGCTATCGCCGGGTTGATGGAGAACGGCGAGCGGCGAGCCGAGCTCTCACGGCTGGGGGAGGGACGGGCAGCCCAGTTCGCCTGGCGCAGCGCCGCCGAGAAGACCCTCGAGACCTACGAAAGCGCCCTGCGCATGCGCTCCTGGCGACCCGGCCTGCGGCGTGGGACGGACGAGTGAGCGGCTCCGGCGAGCCCCGGGCGGCCCTGGTCCACGACTGGCTGACCGGAATGCGCGGCGGCGAGAAGGTGCTGGAGTGCCTCGCCGAGCTGCTCCCCGGGGCGCCGATCTATACGCTGTTCCACTTCGCCGGCTCGCTCAGCGAGCGGCTCGAGCAACGGCCGATACGCGCCAGCTCGCTGCAGCACGCGCCCGGGCTGCGGCGCCATTACCGGCGCTACCTGCCGTTCTTCCCGGCCGCCATCGAAGAGCACGATCTGGGCGGCTTCGACCTGGTCGTGAGCAGCAGCCATTGCGTCGCCAAGGGCGTCATTCCCGCGCCGGGGTCGCGGCATCTGTGCTACTGCCACACGCCCATGAGGTACGCGTGGGATCAGGAGCACGCCTACTTCCCGCGCCGCACCGGCCCGGTAGCGCGGCTGCGATCGGCCGTGCTGAGCCGGCTGAGAACCTGGGACGTGGCCTCGAGCAGTCGTGTCGACCGCTTCGTCGCCAACTCGCACTTCGTCGCCGCCCGGATCCAGCGCTACTACGGCCGGCCGGCCGAGGTCGTGCCGCCGCCGGTCGACACCGGTTTCTTCACTCCCGGCGAAGGCTCTGCCGAGGCGTACTGCCTGGTGGTCTCGGCGCTCTCGCCGTACAAGCGGGTCGATCTGGCGATCGCCGCCTGCGCCGGGCTGGGCCTCGAGCTGCGCATCGTCGGCGAGGGTCCCGAGATGGGCCGCTTGCGGCGCCAGGCCGGCGACGGCGCCCGCTTCCTCGGCCGGGTGGACGGCGAGCTGCTGCGCCAGCTCTACCGCGGTGCCGCCTGCTTTCTGCAGCCCCAGATCGAGGACTTCGGGATCTCCTCGGTCGAGGCACTGGCCTGCGGCTGCCCGGTCGTGGCGCGCCGTGCGGGCGGCATCCTCGACATCGTGGAGGACGGCCGGCACGGCCTGCTCTACGACTGCGGCAACGACGGCGACGAAGCCGCGGCCCTGGCCGCCGCCATTCGACGGCTCGACAGCCTGCGGCTCGAGCCCGCGACGCTCAGCCAGAGAGCCGAGCTGTTCTCCGAGCGCCGATTCCGCGACCGCATGGCGGCCCAGATCGCCGAGGTCATGGCCGGCGGAGGGCGGGTCGGCTGAGCGCTGCGGCGGTCAGCGGCGCGCCGGGCGGCTCCGGGCCGTCACCGGCGAACCATGCGTCAGAGAGCGTCGACCTCGCCATCGTCATCGTCTGCCACGATGGCCGCGAGGACCTGACGCGCTGCCTCGACAGCCTCTTCCGCGAGCCGCCCGCAACCTCTCACCAGATCGTGGTGGTGGACAACGCCTCGACCGACGGCAGCGTCGAGACCATCGCCCGGCGCTGGCCGGACATCCTGATCCTCGAGAACCAGGCCAACCTGGGCTTCGCGCAGGCGGTCAACCGGGGCATCCGCACGACCTCCAGCGAGCTGGTGCTGCTGCTCAACCCCGACACGCTGGCCGGCGGCAAAGCGATCGACGCACTGGCCGCGGGCCTGCGTGCCGATGCGTCCATCGCCGCGGCCGGGCCGCGTATCGTCGACGGCGACGGCCGGCCCGAAATCTCCTGGTGGGACCATCTCGGCCCCCTGGCCGAGTGGCGCCTGCGCCGGCTACGCCGCGCTCATGAGCGGGGCACACCGCGGGCCGGACGCCGAGTCGACAGCCTCATGGGTCGCCGGCGCGAGGTGGATTGGCTCACCGGCGCCTGCCTCATGGCTCGCCGCCAGGCGGTGGTGGCCGCCGGGCTGATGGACCAGAGCTACTTCCTCTACTTCGACGACGTCGACCTGTGCGCCGCCTTGCGGGCGGGCGGCGGCCGGCTACTCTTTCTCCCCGCCGCCGAGATCGTGCACCTGCGCGGCCGGACGGTGAGCCGTCAGCCCCAGGCCACCGCCCGCCGCTACCGCGCCAGCCAGCTCCACTTCTACCGCAAGCACCACCGCCTCTGGTACCCACTGCTGCGCCTGGCGCTGCGGCTGCGAGGCCAGCTGCCCTAGACCGATCCACTACCGCAATGCCGTATCCGCCTCCATCTGCAGCGCTACGCTCCCCCGCCGCGATACTCTCCCCTGAGGCATGAGCGATCCGTTGGCATCGACGCTAGCCGAGCTGCGGCGCCGCCTGGAGGCCGACAGGCCCGCCGCGGCCGACGACGCAGAGGCAGCGAGCGCCGCGCAGGGACAGACCGACCTCTGGCAGCTTTCCGAGCTGGAGCTCGACCGGCTGATGGGCCGGCGGCTGCAGGAGGTGCACCGCCTGTTGCCCCCCAACCCCGACCTGCCGGTGCCGCGCCAGTCGCTGCCTCGCCGCCTGCGTCGGCGGCTGGCGCTCTGGGTGCAGCGGCTGCTGTTGCTGATCTCGGGACCACAGTGGCACCTCAACGCCCTGCTCACCGAGCTCGGGCTGGCGACCTACGTGCGCCATCGCCTGCAAGAGGGGCGCGAGGACGAGTTGACCGAGCGGATCGCCGGACTCGAGGAGGAGGTGGCCCTGCTGCGCCGCCGAGTCGACGGCGACGGCCCCGCGAGCTAGATGCCCTCCCCTCCTGCCATCGACGCCGCCGATCTGACGCGGTTGGTGGACCGGCTGCGAGCCGCCCGCGGCTGGCAGGCGGCCTACAACCTCGTGCAGCGAGCCGAGTGCGCGCTGGGCACGCGGCGTCCGCGGCTGGGGCTCTACGACCACGCCCTGCACCTGGTCGGCGGCGGGCAGAAGTACGGCTGCCTGCTGGCGGCCGCGCTGCGCGACCGCTGCGAGGTCACGCTGATCGCCAACCGACCTATCACCACCGGCGAGCTCGAGGGCTGGTACGGCCTCGATCTCTCGGGCGTCGAGGTGGAGGTCGTGGCACTGCCGCGCCTCGACGGCGCCCAGGCGCAGCCGGATCCGGCCCTGGTAGTCCCCGGCGAGCCCAACCCGTTCACCCCGGTGAGCGCCGCCTCGGGCCGCTTCGACCTGTTCGTCAACAACAGCATGAACGAGCGCGTGCGGCCGCGGGCCAACATCGCCGCGGCCGTATGCCACTTCCCCGAGCGGCGACCGGCGGGCGAGTTCTACATGGACCGCTACAAGCCGCTGCTCTACAACAGCGAGTACACCGCCGAGTGGATTCGCCGGCGCTGGGGCCTCGAGCCCGACCGCCGGCTGTTTCCGCCGGTCGAAGGAGGTCCGCCGTCGCCCGAGGGCGAGCGCCAGCGGCTGGTCCTGTCGGTTGCCCGCTTCGAGCGCGCCGGCAGCAAACGGCAGCTCGAGATGGCCCGCGCCTTCGTCAGGCTGCGGGCCGAGTTTCCCCACCTCGCCGGCGACTGGCGCCTGGTGCTGGCAGGCGGCGTCGAGGCGGGCGGCAACGACTACCAGCGGCGGGTCGAGGAAGTGGCCGCCGATGACGCGGCGTTGAGGGTGCTGACCAACGTCTCGGCAAACGAGCTGGTCGGGCTGTACCGCCAGGCATCGCTCTTCTGGCACCTTTGCGGCGCCGGCGCCCGCGACCCGGGGCTGTGCGAGCATTTCGGCATGACGGTCGCCGAGGCGATGCGCTACGGCCTGGTGCCGATCGTCTTCGACGGCGGCGGCATGCCCGAGATCGTCGCCGACGGAGCCACCGGCTACCGGGTCTCGGGCAGCGCCGGTCTGCTGGAGCGGACTCTCGAGCTGATGGCTGACGACGACCTGCGGCGCCGTCTCGGGGCGGCCGGCGCCGAGACGGCAGCGCGCTTCGGCCTCGAGCGGTTCGACACCGAGGTGCGCGAGATCTTCGACGAGCTGCTGGCCGGCTACATCGGCGGCTTCGAGGCCGAGCTGCAGAGGCTGCGCGATGAGCTTTGACCTCTCGATCGTCATCCTGACCTGCGATTCGGTCGGCACCGTCGAACGTCTGGTCGATGCGCTTCTGGCCCAGGAAGATCCGCCGAGCTACGAGGTGCTGTTCATGGACAACGCATCGGTCGACGGCACCGTGCAGTACCTCGAGAGCGTGCCGATCGCCGACAAGCGGATCGTCAACGTGCCCAAGGGCGAGTTCAGCCACAGCGGCACCCGCATGCGCGCCGCCGAGATGTCCAGCGGCCGGGTGATGGTCTTCTTTGTCGACGACATCGTGCCGATCGGCCCACATTTTCTGCGCCAACTGACCGAACCGGTCCTGTCGGGCACCGTGCCCGCCGCCTACGGCGTCTTCCAGATCGACCCCGAGCGCCACGACCCGATCGACGCCTATCAGCACAACCTGTGGTTCGAGAACCTGGAGACTCCGGTCGGCCCGGTCTCCGAGTTCGCCTGGCGCTGGCTACCGGGAGCGGCGCGGCGCCAGATCTGCAACTTCGACAACTGCGCGTCGGCCATCGAGCGCCAGCTGCTGCTCGAGGTGCGCTTTCCCGATGTGAACTACGGCGAAGACATGACCCTGGCCAAGCGCCTGCTCTGGCGCGGCGAGCGCATTCTCATGGTCAAGACTGCGCGCTTCTACCACTGGCACCGCTCGAGCTTCAGCTACGTGCTGAAGCGCATGTGCATCGACGCCGACCTGACCCGGCGCGAGTTCGGCCACGTCATCGTCAAGCGCAAGCTGGGGGTGGTGCGGGCCGTCGCCGTCCGCGTCCTGCACCGGAGCTGGATCGGTCTCACCAAGCTGCGCATCCCGCTGCGCCAACGCTTCTACTGGATCGGCTACAACGCCAAGGTCCTGGCCGCCGATTTCATCGGCAAGTACATCGGCAACCTGCGCCAGGAGGAGATCGGGCGATTTTCCCCTCTCGACCTGCGCCTGCTCGAGGTCAAGCGGCGGATTCTGGGCGAAGTCGAGGCGAAGAGCGTCAAACGGTACTAGCC
>CALZJC010000166.1 GCA_945787525.1 Thermoanaerobaculia bacterium
GACGGCACCTTCTCGGTCCAGGAGCTATGGCAGAGCAACCGGGTGATGCGCACCAAGTTCACCAACGTGGCGATCCGCGACGGCTATGTCTACGGCCTGTCCGACGGCATCCTCGAGTGCATCGATCTCGAGACCGGCGAGCGCATGTGGAAGGGCGGTCGCTACAAGCACGGCCAGATCCTGCTGGTGGGCGATCTGCTGCTCGTCCTGGCCGAGTCGGGCGAGGTCTTCCTGGTCGAGGCGACGCCCGACAAGAAGAACCACGTGCTCGGCAGCTTCCAGGCGATCGAGGGCAAGACCTGGAACACCTTCGCGCTGTACGGATCGCGCCTCGTGGTGCGCAACGGCCGCGAGGCGGCCAGCTACGAGCTGCCGCTGGCAGGCTGATCGCGGACAGGTGACCCGGGTGCCGAAGGGCAATTTCAGCCGCGAGATCGCGGCCACGGCCCGGCTGGCGGGGCCGCTCGTCGGCGGTCAGCTGACCATGGTCGGGATGAACACCATCGACACGGTCATGGCCGGCCGGCTCGACGCCACGGCGCTCGGGTCGGTGGCGGTGGGCTCCAGCGTCTGGGCCTCGATCATGCTGTTCTCGACCGGCGTGCTCATGATCCTGGCGCCGTCCATCGCCCAGGCCGAGGGCGCCGGCGAGCGCCGGCGGGTGGCGCCGCTGACCCGGCAGACCTTCTGGGTGGGCCTCGGGTTGGCCGTTCTTGGCGTGCTGCTAACCGCCAACATGCGGCCGGTTCTCGAGCTGCTGCGGGTGGATCCCGCGATCGTTCCCGGCACCGTCGGGTATCTCCAGGCGCTCTGCTGGGGCGTACCGGCCTGGGCGGCCTACATGGTGCTGCGCAACATGAGCGAGGGGTTGGGCGCCACCCGCCCCACCCTCTACTTCGGTCTGCTCGGGCTGGCCGTCAACGTGCCCGCCGACTGGCTGTTGATGTACGGCAAGCTCGGCCTGCCAGCCCTCGGGGCCAGGGGTTGCGGCTACGCCACCGCCGCCGTCTGGTGCTTCCAGCTGCTGGGCATGGCGATCTACATCGCGCGGCACCCGCGCTACCGCCATCTCGAGCTCTTCGCCCGCCTCGAGCCGCCGGATCGCGAGGCGATCGGCCGCATCCTCAAGCTCGGGCTGCCCGTCGGCGTCATGTGGCTGATGGAGGTCAGCATGTTCACCATCGTCGCCCTGCTGATCGGCTCCATGGGCACCATCATGGTGGCCGGCCACCAGGTGACCCTCAACTTCGCCGCCCTCACCTTCATGGTGCCGCTGGGACTGTCGATGGCGACGAGCGTGCGGGTGGGCAACGCCGTCGGGCGGCGCGACCCACCGGGCGTGCGGCTCGCCGCCCGCGCCGGGGTCACCCTCGCCCTCTGCTCGCAGACTGTTTCGGCCTCGCTGATGCTCCTGGTGCCCGCCTGGATCGCCGGCATCTACACCGACGACCCGGCGGTCATCGCCATCGCCGTCCAGCTGCTCTTCCTGGCCGCCATCTTCCAGCTCTCCGACGGCATCCAGGTGAGCTCCGCCGGCATCCTGCGCGGCCTCAACGACACCCGGGTGCCGATGCTGATCACCGTCGTGGCCTACTGGCGGGTCGGCCTGCCGCTCGGCGCCATCCTCGGGTTTCGCTTTGACCTCGGCGCCCGTGGCATGTGGATCGGCATGATCGCCGGTCTCACCGCCGCGGCGGTGCTGCTGGCGCTGCGTTACCGGGCGATGTCGGCGCGGCTGCCGGCCGAGCTCGCCCGTCAGCACAGCCCGGCCTGAGACAGTGCGCCTGTTCGAGCACGCCTGCGGTGCTCTCGGTCGCCAGCCTCGCATCTTCAGGCACCTACGGCGTTCGGCTACGCCGATCGGTGAGAAGTGCAGGCTAGCGCAGCAGATAGTCCAGCGCCTTGCCGAGCTCGGCGGTCGCCCGGCGCGGGTAGGAGTGGCCGAGTGCCGGGATCATTCGCAGTCGCACCTCGAGCCCGGCCGCACCCAGTCGTTCCGCCGCCGTCCGAAAACTCTCCGCGCCCGGGTCTGCGCCACCCGTGAGCAGGTAGACGCGCGGGCCACCGCCCTCAGGTGTCGGCATGCGATCGGCTTCGTAACGGCCGGCAACCGGCAGTAGACCGGCAAAGCGGTCCGGGTGTTTCAACCCCACCCCCAGCGCCACGTTGGCCCCCTGGCTGAAACCGGCCAGGATCACTCGCTGCGGATCGACGGCATGCAGATCGCTGACCTTGTCGATCGCCCGCAGCACCCACCACTCGGCCTCGTCGCGATAGGTCCAGGAGAAGCCCTGGCCTCCCGGCCCCGGCCGCAGCGCGTTCGGAGCGGCGATGATGGCGCCCCGCTTCGCCGCGGCCCTGCGGTACAGCTCTGCGTTGTTCCGCGCCGCGCCGCCATAGCCGTGCAGCACCACGATCAGCGGGCGCGGGCCCTCGGGGTTGCCCCGCGGCAGGATCGTCAGGATCTCCGAGCGCTCGGCCGCCGCCTTGAAGCGCTCGAACATCCCCGCCCGGTTGGCGCGGATCATCGCCGTCGCCTCAGCGAACCCGGCGCCACCGCGGATCGAGGCCAGGTCGGGGTCCTCTTCGATGGAGCGCACGCCGGCGAAGCCCGCGGCGCCCGCGCGCCGCAGCCACTCGAGAGCCGCGTTCCCGTCTCCCGCGAGCGCCAAAGCACAGGCCGCGTTGTAGGCCGCCGTCGAGCTCGTCGGTTCGCGCTCCGCCCAGAGCACAGCGGCCCGGGCGGCGCCAGCCCAATCGCCACGTTCATAGGCGCGCTCGAACGCCCGGCTGTTCTGCGCCCGCGCTGGCGTCAAGGCGCAGACGGTCAACAGAGCCAGCAGCAGGAGAGGCAGAGCGCGGGTCATATCCGATGCCGAGTCCAGGGCCTGACGCTACTTCCGGCGCGTCCGGCGGTACGCCACCCGGCGGGGTGGCAAGGGTCGCCGGCTCTTGGCCGGTCCTTCCTGCGTAGAATGCCGACTGCAGCCGAGATCGAACGATGCGACCTCCAGCGGCACGTCGGTAGAGTCTGGACGACCGGATGAGACTTCGATGCCCCAGATGGCCCGGAGGGCCCCGGCAGTCCGCACCGCGCCGCCGATGGCTCGCTGCCTGCCTGCTCTTGACCATGGCGGCCACCGGTACCGCCGCGGAGACCGACGGGCCACGACCGCGGGCGCGCCAGTCAGGCATCGAGATCGGGGTGCTCGCTCCTGGTCCGCACAACGCCATCACCGACGTCGCCGGCGTCCGCGTCGGCCACTTCACCCTGCGTCGGCCGCCGCGGTTCAACACCGGCATCACCGCCATCCTGCCCCACGGCGGCAACCTGTTCCACGAGAAGGTGCCGGCGGCGATCGTCGTCGGCAACGGCTTCGGCAAGCTGCTGGGCTCGACCCAGGTCAACGAGCTCGGCGAGATCGAGACTCCGGTCCTGCTGACCGGAACCCTCAACGTGCCCCGGGTGGCCGACGGACTGATCGGCTACATGCTGTCGCTGCCCGGCATGGAGGAGGTGCGCTCCATCAACCCGGTGGTCGGCGAGACCAACGACGGCTTCCTGAGCGACATCCGCGCCCGGCCGCTGGGCGAGACCGAGGTGCGCCAGGCGATCAACACGGCAACGGCAGGCCCCGTGGCCATGGGCGCCGTCGGAGCGGGCACCGGGACCGTCTGCTTCGGCTTCAAGGGAGGCATCGGTTCGGCCTCCCGACGGCTGGACGAGGACCGGGGCGGCTGGACGGTGGGGGTCCTGGTGCAGTCCAACTTCGGCGGGCCCCTCAGGATCAGCGGTCTGCCGTCCCGCATTCTGGGCTCGCCGCTGGGCGTGTTTCTCCGCGACCACGCCGACGGCAAGCAGGAGCCACCGACCCCCGACGGCTCGCTGATGGTCGTCGTCGCCACCGACGCCCCCCTCGACCACCGCAACCTCCGGCGCCTCGCCCGACGCAGCCTGTACGGCATGGCGCGCACCGGCGGCTACGGCAGCAACGGCAGCGGCGACTACGCCATCGCCTTCTCCACCAACCCGGGCTCGCGCATCCGCCGCGACGTCGAAGAGCCGGCAGCCAGCCGGCCGCTGCTCGACAACAACGCCAGGTCCGGACTGTTCCTCGCCGCCGCCGAGGCGACGGAGGAGGCGATTCTCGACAGCCTCTTCACCGCGACGGCCACCGAGGGCTTCCGCGGCACCGTTCGGGCGCTGCCGGTGGACACGCTGCTCGAGCTGGCCGGTCCGAGGTAGGCCCAAAGCCCGATCTGGGGGATCAGCGGGCCACCGGGCGGCGACCGACGGACAAACGAAACGCCGTGTCGCGAAAACGCGACAGCTGGCCGCAGGTCTGGCGAGCGGCACCTCGGTTCGATGCCCCCGACGGGACCCTTTGGAGAGCCTTCACGTATACCGTAGGAGTGAGGCAACCCAGGTGAAGGTCCGTACCCAGCTGCTCATCGCCTTCCTGGTACTGGCGGTCCTGCCGCTGAGCGGCATCGTTCTCTACTCCTACCTGTCGTCGCAGCAGGCATTCCGCCGCGCGGTGGCGGCGGAGAGCCGACTTCTCGCCGAGGAGACGGGCCGGCGTCTGGGCGCGGCGCGGTCCGAGCTGGAGCGGCGTCTTGCGGGGCTGGCGAGTCTGCCGGTGCGGTCGTTGGTGCCGGGCGTCGGCGCCTACGGCGAGGCCATGGGCGTCTACGCCGACCTGATGGTGCGCATGGGCGAGGCGACGGACCTGTTGGAGTTCGTCGAGTTCACGCCGGCCAGCGCGGAAGTGGCGGCTGAGCCGTACCTGATCTTCCCGTCACGCACCCTGGCCAAGGCGATCGAGAAGCTGCAGAGGCAGGCGCGGCGCCTCGAGACCTCCGGCCTGCCCAGCGACTACATCGACGAGACCATCCGGCAGGCGATCTGGGAACGCCGCAAGCTCGGCGAGGCCGAGCTGGCGGCCGTCGAGGCCCGTAAGGCCAGGTCGCAGAGGCTTCTGGGCAGCCAGTTCACCGTCTCGGTGCGGCGCGGCGAGACAGTGGTCGGTCAGCTCAAGGCGCTGGTGCCGGCGACGCAGGTCGTGCGGCGCATCCTCTCGCGCACGCCACGCGGGGAACGGCAGATTCCCTACGCGATCGACGGCAACGGGGAGCTTTACGTCGACAGGTCGGGGGACCGCGGCCGGCTCGCCGCGATCGGCATCCGCGGCGCCGGCGCGCCCGACGCTGAGGCGCCGCAGCGCCAGGACTGGATCATCGCCGAGGTCAAGGACCCGCAGTCCGACCTGACGTTCGGCATCGCCAGGCCGGTCGGCGAGCCACTCCGGGAGATGCGAGCCACGGCGGCGCGCAACTTCGGCTACGGCCTGGCGATGATCTTCGCGGCGCTCATGGGGGTGTTGCTGATCTCGTCGCGCATGACCCAGCGGCTGGAGACGCTCACCGACGCTACCGAGCGGTTGGCGGCAGGCGACCTCGATGCCCGCGTGCCGGTCACCTCGAAGAGCGAGTTCGGCCGTCTGGCGGAGAGCTTCAACCGCATGGCCCACGAGCTGCGCGAGAAGCAGAACCGGCTGGCGGCGGAGGAGCAGCTGCGGCGCGAGCAGGAGGTCGGACAGCGCCTGCTCGAGGCCGAGAACCAGCGTAAGAGCCGCGAGCTGGAGGAGGCTAGGCAGCTGCAGATCTCGTTGCTGCCGCGGGAGCTGCCCTGCCATCCGGGTCTCGAGATCGCCGTCTTCATGAGGACAGCCACCGAGGTGGGTGGCGACTACTACGACTTCTTCCCGTCGACCAGCGGCGCCCTGACCACCGCCATCGGCGACGCCGCCGGCCACGGAGCCACGGCCGGCACCATGGTGACGGTGGTCAAGGGCCTCCTGACCGTCGCCGCCGGCGACTCCGAGCTGCCCCGGCTGCTCGGCGACGCGACCCGGGCGATCAAGAAGATGGAGCTCGGCCGGATGAACATGGCGCTGACCCTGCTGCGCATCGAGGAAGGCCGCATCAGCCTCTCCGCGGCGGGCATGCCGCCGGTGCTGCACTACTCGCCGGCCCGGCGCCGGCTGAAAGAGATCGAGCTGGTGGGGGTGCCGCTCGGCACCCTGGCCGACGTCTCCTACCAGCACTGGGAGTCGGAGCTGGCTCCCGGCGACACCCTGCTGCTGATGACCGACGGCTTCGCCGAGCTGCTCAACGGCGAGGAGGAGACGATGGGCTACCCCCGGGTGCGCGAGCTGTTCGAAGCCTCGGTCGCCAAGGAGCCCGACGAGATCATCGCCGACCTGTCCGCCGCCGCCGAAACCTGGACCGACGGGATGCCGCCGCAGGACGACATCACCTTTGTCGTGCTGCGCTGCAAGACCGCCTAGTCCGGCGAGAAGAGGATCACGCGCTCGGGGCGCGTGTAAGATTATCCACCTCGTTTCCAGGTCGCCGTTTCAAAGGTCTTTTCTCGCGGAGATCCCCATGAACCGCCGATGCGCACTTGCCGAGACACCGCCGTCTTGTCGATGCGTGGTTGCCATCGCCGCCGCAGCGGTGCTGTCAGCCGTGCCGGCCGTCTGGGCGGTGGAGGTCCAGGTCGGTCAGATCTACACCGGCGGGACCCGGCTCGAAGTCGCCGGCCTGGGGGTGGCTTTCACAGTGCCGCAGGGCTGGCGCGGCGCCCTGCCGGCCGGCTCGGAGGTCTTCCTGCTGCAGCCGGAGTCCGATCCCAACGTCTACATCCTGGCCATGGGCGAGCAGGCGACGCGGGCCGAGCTCGCCGCCATGATGGCCGAGCAGATTCCCCTCGGCGACGGGCTGACCCTGTCTCCGAGCGGAGGCGTGACCGAGCGCGGCAAGGCGCTCGCCGCCCGCTACCAGGTGTTCGGCGGCGCGAGCCAGCTCAGCGCCTACGGCGAGGCGCTCGCCGCCTCACACGGCGTCGGCGTGGCCTATGTGCTGATCGCCGCGCCGGCCTCTCTCGCCGCCCACGAGCCGGCGCTGCGGGCGCTCACCGACGGCACTGCGCTTGACTCGCCGACGGGTGGGCAGGCCGGTGGCGGCGGCGGGCAAACCGCGACCGGCACGACCTCGGGCTCGGACGACAGTTGGGCCGGCTATCTCAAGGGCAAGTACATCGTGCGCTACTACACCGCCACCGGCTACACCGACGAGCAGCACCTGTGGCTGTGCAGCAACGGTACGTTCTACCGGCAGGGAGCCAGCGGCGGCTTCGGCGGCGGCGCCAGCGGCGCCTTCCAGGCGGACTCGAGCGGCCGCTGGTCGGCCACCGGCAGAGGCGCCAGCGGTCGGCTCGTTCTCCAGTATGGCGATGGCAGCACCGCCCAACACGAGCTGTGGTGGGACTACGAGAAGAACCAGCTCAACGTCGACGGCAAGCGGTGGTTGCACGACAAGAACACCTACTGCGACTGAAGCTCACCCGCCAGCCTGAAGAGTCGGACCCGAGCAGCCGCTCGAGCGCTGGCTGTCCTTGGTGCTGCGCTGCATATGATGCCGCCGTGCGCCGCCTCCGCGTCCTGCTCGTGGCCGACACCCACCTCGGCTTCGATCTGCCGCGGCGCCCGAGGATCGAGCGGCGCCGCCGCGGCCCCGACTTCTTCGCCAACTTCGACCGGGCGCTCGAGCCGGCGCGACGGGGCGAGGTCGATCTCGTGGTGCACGGCGGCGACCTGCTCTTCCGCAGCCGCGTGCGGCGAGAGCTCGTCTACCGCGCCTTCGAGCCGCTGATCGACGTCGCCGGAGGAGGCGTTCCGGTGGTCGTCGTGCCGGGCAACCACGAGCGCTCGGCGATTCCCTACCCGTTGCTCGCCGCCCACCCCGGGGTGCACATTCTCGACCGGCCGCGCACGGTTCTCCTCGAGATCGGTGGTTGCGACGTCGCGGTGGCCGGCTTCCCCTTCCAGCGCGACGACGTTAGGAGCCGGTTTCCCCGGCTTCTGGCCCAGACCAGATGGCGAGACACTCCGGCGTCGGTGCGGCTGTTGTGCCTCCACC
>CALZJC010000167.1 GCA_945787525.1 Thermoanaerobaculia bacterium
GTTCTTGGCGGCGGCGTTCAGATCATCGAGGAGGGCGAGCGCCAGGAGATGCGCCGCAGCTTTGGCGACCTCGGGATGGCGATGCTGCTCGCCATGCTGCTGGTCTACATGATCCTCGCCGGCCAGTTCGAGTCGTTTCTCGATCCGCTGCTGATCGCGGCCGTCATCCCGATCGGGCTGGCCGGCGCCGTCGTCGCGATCGGCGTGAGCGGTGGCAGTATCAACGTGCTGTCGCTCATCGGCGCCCTGGCTCTGCTCGGCATCGCGGTCAACGACGCCATCGTCAAGGTGGATACGATCCGGCGGCTGCGCGCCGCTGGCTCGGCGGGCAGCGAGGCGATCCTCGAAGCCAGCCGTCTGCGCCTGCGGCCGATCCTGATGACCAGCGCCACGACCGTGCTGGCGATGGTCCCCATGGCGATCGGGCTGGGCAGCGGTGAACAGCTGCAGCGGCCGTTGGCCATCACCATCATCGGCGGCCTCACCTTGACCACGCTGCTGACCCTCTTTGTTACGCCGATCCTCTATCGGCTGGCGCATCGCATCGAGCGACCGACGGGTCAATGACTCGCTTCTTCGTCAACCATCCAGTCACGACCTGGATGATCTTCCTGGCCTTCGCGGTGCTGGCGGTCTATGCCCTGCCGCGGATCGAGATCGAGGCGCTGCCGGAGGTCGATCTGCCTTCGCTCAGCGTGACGACGCGCTGGCAGGGAGCGTCGCCCAAGGCGGTGCAGCGAGCCCTGACCCGGCCGATCGAAGAGGCGGTACGCAACGTCCATGGTGTCGAGTCGGTCAAGTCGACCAGCCGGGCGGGCGAGTCGCTGGTCGAGGTGGAGTTCCGCCGCGAGGTGGATCTGGACTTCGCGCGTCTGCATCTCAGCGAGCAGCTCGGTACGATCCGCCGCAACCTGCCACTCAACGCCAGTCCTCCGGCCATCCGGTCGTTCGTGCCCGAGGAGTTCGAGACGCAGCAGTTCTTCACCTTCAGCGTCGAGTCGCCGCTGTCGCCGAACGAGCTGCGCGAGCTGGCCGAGAAGTGGATCGTGCCCCAGGTGCTGGCTGTCGACGGTGTTGCCGATGCCCAGGTGCGGGGCGGCGCGCGGCCGCTGCTCGAGATCGCGCTCGATCGCCGCCTGCTGGACCTCTACGAAATCAGCGCGGACGAGGTCTTTGCCGCCATCGACCGGCTCGACGAGCTGTCGGGCGCCGGGGCGATTCGCGACCAGGGTCTCGAGAAGCTCGTGGCGTTGCGCGAGCCCGTCGACGTCGGTCGCATGGAGAGCGCCATCGTCGGCTACCGCGGCGGCCGGGCGTTCGAGCTGGCGGAGCTCGGCGAAGTGCGATCCTCGTTCGAGGATCCCGGCTACTTCGTGCGCTCGAACGGCCGCAACGTGATTCAGATCCAGGTCGAGAAGCGCAGCGGCGGCAACTCGGTCGGTGTCAGCCGTGGCCTGCGGCAGGCGCTGCCGCGAATCGAGGCGCGCACGCCCTCGGAAGTGGCTCTCAGTGTGGACGAGGACGAGGGCCGGGACCTCGAAGACAAGCTGCGCGAGCTGGTGGGCCGTTCCATCGCGATTCTGATCCTGCTCTTTCTGCTTCTCGTGCTGAGCCTGAGGCAGGTTCAGCTGACGGGGATCGTCGTGGCGTCGATCCTCTTCTCGCTGGTGATCTGTCTGAGCCTGTTCTATTTCCTCGAGCTGTCGGTCAACTTCATCACCATCAGCGGTCTCACCATCTGCTTCGGTATGCTGCTCGACAACAGCATTCTGGTGCTCGACGCGATTCACCGTCGCCTGGCGGGGCTCGAACGAGCGGAGACGGCGGGTCTGAACCGGGAGGCCCGCGCGCTGGTAGCGGCGGAGACCATCGTCGCCGGAACCCGGGAAGTGCTCTTCCCCATCCTCGCCACGACAGTGACGACCATGGTGGCCTTCCTGTCGTTCATCTTCCTGTCGGGTCGCCTGGCGCTCTACTACGTGCCGCTCGCCATCTCGATCGCCACCGCGATGTTCGCCTCGGTCTTCGTGGCGTTCGGCTGGATTCCGGTGGTGCTGAACCAGCTCTGGGTGCCGCGCGTGCTGCGCCGCCAGCGCGAAGGCGAGCGAGATCTCGAGGGCCGGGAGATCGACGAGTTCCTGGACGAGGCGCCGGATCTCAGCGCCAGGCCGCGCGGTCTGGAGAGGGCGATCGGTTGGAACCTCCTGCTCTGGCCGCTTCTCGTCCCGGCTCTGGCGGTGATCTTCTACTGGGGCGCGTCGGTCTACCAGGACGACGTGGTCAAGGGCGGCTTCTTCCGCATGCCGGATCAGGAGAAGCTGATCTTCTACATGCGGATGGCCGACGGCACCGATGTCGAGGTGACCTCGGAGACGATGCTCCGGTTCGAAGGGCTGCTGCTGCCGATTCACGACGGCGCCGAGATGCGCAGCACCGTATTCGGCAACCAGGCCTATATGGAGGTCGAGTTCGACGACTACCTGCTGACGACCGGGATTCCGCTGCTCTACCGGTCGCTACTGGTCGAGCTGGCGGACGCTACCGGGGGTACCGGGATCTATATCGGAGGCTTCGACGAGTCGCCCTATTTCAAAGGCAACCTGAGCGGCTCGGCCCTCAACTCGCTGGTCAAGATCACCGGCTACAACTCCAAGCGCCTCACCGAGATCGCCGAGCGGACGTTGGGCAAGGTGGAGCGCAATCGGCGAGTGCGCAATCCTCGCATCACCGGGTCGGAGCGCTTCGGGCGGTCGAGCAACGAGGAGACCCTGATCTCGTTGCGGCGCGACGTGCTGGCCGACCACGGACTGACCGTGCTCGAAGTGGTGAGCACGGTGCGCCGCCTCCTGGGGCTGGACACGCCCTGGTCGATGCTGGTCAACGGCGAGCAGCGACGGGTGCAGCTGGAGTTCCTGGGCGCCGACTCCTTCGATGTCTCGGCCCTGTTCAGCGAAGTGATCAAGGACGAAAAGGGCGCTTCGGTGCGGCTCGGCGACCTGGTCACGATCGAGACGGTGCCGCTCTCCGACGCGATCGTGCGCGAGAACCAGCGCTACTCGATGCTGGTCAACTGGGAGTACGTCGGCACGAACCGGATGCGGCTCTCCTATATCGCCAGCATCATCGAGACGATGGACCTGCCCTACGGCTATGCGGCGGAAGAGTCGCAACAGCAGTTCCTCACCGAGGAGGAGGAGAGCGATCTGGTGCTGACGACGGTGCTCGCCGCGGTCTTCATCCTCATGGTGCTGATGGCCCTCTTCGAGAGCACCACGCTGCCGTTCCTGGTGTTGACGTCGCTGCCGATGGCGCTGGTGGGGGTCTTCGTCATCTTCTGGCAGACCGGGGCCGAGTTCGACTCGTCGGCCCAGGTCGGTCTGGTCCTGCTCTTCGGGGTAGTGGTCAACAACGCGATCCTGCTGGTCAGTCGTTTCCGCACCGAGATAGCTCTGGTCTTGAGAGCCCGTCTGGGGGGCGATCCCGAGCGCGACGGAGCGCTCTTTCCCGGCTCACGCCGACCGCTCGGCGGCAGCCACCTGTTCTTCCTGCCAGGCGAGGAGCGGGTGCGGCTGCTCCGCCGGGCGGTGATTCACGGCACGCACGTCCGCCTGCGATCGATCCTGCTGACCAGCGGCACGACGATCGTCGGCCTGCTGCCACTGCTGGTCCAGATCGAGCGCATTCAGTGGCGGGTGCCGTGGATCGGCGTCGAGCTGTCTTTCAAGCTCGAGTGGCTCGACACCGCGAATCAGGACATCTGGCAGAACCTCGCCCTGACCTCGATCGGCGGCCTGCTGTCGAGCACCGTGCTCATCATCCTGGTGCTGCCGGCGCTCTACTACGCCAGCGTGCGCATCGGCTGGGTCCTGCGGCGGGCCGGGCTCCGGCTCGCCTCCCTGCTACGCACGGTGCGCCGAGTCGAAGCGGCCTGATGTCCCGCGCCGGGAGCTCGGGATCACCGCCCAGCTCGCGGCTCCGCCTGGCGCCTGCCCGCGGCGACCTCGAGCGCCGCTCGCGCCGCCACCTCGAGCGGATCGACGATCTCGACTCCGGACACGCGACCGGGCGGGAGCACCAGCGGTATCTCGGTGCAGGCGCTGATGACCAGCTCGGCGCCAGCCTCCGCCAGCAAGCCGACGGCTCGCTGCAGGTTTTCGAGTAGCCGGCTGCGGTGCTCGGGCTGCCGATGGGCGCCGGCCTTGATGCCGGCCTGCCCGGCGTCGCCGTAGATCGTGGCCATGACCAGCGACCGCTGGAGGTCTTCGCCGCGCGGCAGAGCCAACAGGCTCGTCGCGTTCAATCCGTGAGCCGCACAAGCTCTCTGGTAGATCCGCGCCTCGAGCGTTCCGGTGGTGGCCAGCAGACCGATGGTCCGGATCTCGCTGCGCCGGCGAATCGAGTCGATCGTCTCACTCACGACATCGAGGATCGGCAGGATTCCCATCGCCCGCAGTTCGGGCAGAAGGGCATGCGCCGCGTTGCACGCCATGACCGCGAAGTCGGCGCTGACCCCGCCGCCGGCACCTCCGGGGGCGCCCTCGAGAGCGCGCAGGCTGCGCTCGAGCCAGGGTAGCGGCGACGGGCCGCGCCCGAGCAGGTATTCGGTGCGGTCCGGTGTGCCGGGAAGCGCCGAGACCAGATACGGCGGATAGTCCTGGTCGCGGAAAACCTTTCCGGGAGCTCCGATCTCTGCTGCCCGCAACAACAGCTCCTCGAATCGAATGTGGGCGTGCGGGCCAAGGCCGCCGACGATGCCGATGACCTTCTTCCAGACGGCGTTTTCGGCAGCTCCGTCGTCGATTGCCATTCGGTATCCGAGTCTAGCCTGGCCTTCTCACCAAGCGTCTACGAAACGCCGCGGCGTTCCCTTTTCTTGTCGGCGGATTCGGCAATCGTGGCGCGTCCCGTACAGCGCCGTGCCGGGCTAGCCTCCGTAGAGCGCTTTCCACTCCTCCTCGAACTCGTGTCCCGCGACCCAGCGCGGTTGCTCATCGGCGTTGGCGGCGCGCAGCGCGGACTCGAAAAGGACCTGCAGGTCCCGCGTGACTCCCGCCAGATCCCATTCGGGCAGGATCTCGTCCGTCACCTGATGGTAGTTGCGCAGCCGGAGCTCCTCCGGGTCGAAGCCGGGAGGGTTCACGAAGTCGGTGCCTCGCTGCAGGTAGAGCGCCGGGATTCCGGCCTTGGCGAAGTTGACCTGGTCCGAGCGATAGAAGCTGCCGGCATTGGGGTTGGGATCGCCCACGGCCCGGAAACCGCGCTCCGCCGCGACCTCGGCGAACGACGCGCCCAGACTGCTCATCTCGAGACCGATCGCCCCGATGTCGTGTGTGAGGCCGAACGACTGAGGGGAGTCGATGTTGTAGTTGGCGACGATCTGACGCAGGGGCACGGGAGGATTCTTCACGAAGGCGCTGCTGCCGAGCAGCCCGCCCTCCTCCGCGGTGGTGGCCACGAAGATCATCGAGCGCCGGGGGGGCGCCGCCGCCGCCGCATCGGCGGCCGCGAGCATGGCCGAGACACCCAGCGCATTGTCGAGCGCTCCGTTGAAGATCTCGTCGTCGCCCTCGGGGTTGGGATCGATGCCCAGGTGATCGTGGTGGGCGGTGAATACCAGGTACTCGTCGGCCAGCTCCGGATCGGACCCACGCACGACGCCGGCTACGTTCGCGTCCTCGATCCGCTCGATCGCCGTCTCGACATGCGCGGTGAGCCGGTACCCGGTATCCACCGGGCGGAAGTCGCGCCGGTTCGCCATTTCGAAGAGACCGGGCACGGTCGTGCCCATCGACGATGCCACGACCGAAGTCATGGCCGAATCCAGCCATCCCAGGAGATCGAGTCTGTAGGTGCGCTGCCAGATCCGGCGTGACCCGGTGTTCCCGATCACGCTGAATTGATAGCTGGCCGACTCGTCGGTGTGGACCACGATGGCGCCCGCCGCTCCCAGCTTCTCCGCCTGTTCGAACTTGTAGGTCCAGCGGCCGTAGTAGGTCCGCGCCTCTCCTCCGAAGAGCGCCTCTCCCTCTTCTTCGACCTGGGGATCGTTGTTGAGAAAGAGCAGCACCTTGCCTCGGACGTCCTCGTCCTTGAGGTCGTTCCAACCGTGCTCGGGAGCTTCGACCCCGTAGCCGACGAACACGATCGGCACATCCGCCAGGTCGACGAGCGGCTTTTCCGCTGTCGACCAGTAGGTGAAGTTGACATCGTTCTCGAGCGGCAGGGCGCCGTCCGGGCCGCTGATGCCGAGCGAGGATCTCCCGACGTCCTTCTTCAAGCCGACCAGTTCGACGGGCAGGAGATAGCCGTCGCCGAGGGGCTCGAGGCCTATCTGCTCGAAGCGATCAGCGATGTAGCCCGCCGCGCGCGCCGCGCCGGCCGTGCCTGCAGCACGGCCCTCCATGCTGTCTGCGGACAGCGCCTCGACATCGGCGAGGATGCCGCTGGCGGTGATCCGGTCGGCCGGTCTGTCGGTCGAGGGGGCGCAGGCGACCGCTGCGACGACGAGTGCCAATATGTACTTCTGCATGACTTGAAGTCTCCTGGGTGATCGATGGGGAAGCCGGTGGAGGAGTGGATCGCGGCGCCTCAGGGATGCTCGCTGGCGTCCTCGCCGGCCGGTCCCAGCGAGCGCCACGTCGGATAGTCGAGCTCACCCGGGTGCCAGTTCGGCTGCTCCCGCGGGTCGGGCAAGGTCGGTGGCGTGACCTCGGCCGGGATCGACGATACATAGGGCCTGCCCTCGGTCGTCTTCTCCAGCTCGGCACGCATTGCCGCCAGCGTATCGGGCTGAGCCAACAGGTCGATGCCGGTGGCGGCGAGAACCTTCGTCGCCACCCGCAGGCCCTTGGCGCCGATCGTGTGACCGGCACAGGCGACGTTGCTCCAGTGGTGCCCGGGTGTGTCCTTGACGAAGGTGGTGGTTCGCAGCCCCACCGTGGGAGTGATCAGCGACACCTCCGCGACGTCCGTCGAGCCCGAGCCGATGTAGTAGTCGAGGTCGCGCTTCTCGGGGCGCTCGAGCGGCTCGATGGCCGTCGAGAGACCCTCCTCCTCGCGCTCGATCGCGCGCTGGATGGTCTTGGCGAACTCCTGCTCGGCCTCGCTGAACTGCGGCGGCCCGATGAGCTGGAGGTTGGCGTGCATCACCTTGGCGCCCGCGGTGTTGTTGCGCAGGTGGTTGATCGACGTGAAGAGACGAATCTCGTGCTTCGTGGCCGTCGCCATCGCCGCCGCCTCCGCCATCCTCTGCACGCGCTCGTACATCTCGTCCACCATCTCACGCGTGCCGCCCCGCAGGTAGTACCAGGCCTTGGCAAAGCCGGGAACGACGTTGGGCGCTCTGCCGCCGTCCATGATGACGTAGTGGATCCGCGCCGACGGGTGAAGATGCTCCCGATAGTAGTTGCTCATGACGCCCATCAGCTCGATCGCGTCCAGGGCGGAACGACCCTTCCATGGTGCCCCCGCCGAATGAGCCGTCTCGCCGTGAAACGCCACCATGAAGGACGTGAGGTCGTTGCCGGTCTCCCCTGTTCGCACCTCGTTCTCGTCCCCCGGGTGCCAGTGGAGACAGGCATCGAGACCATCGAAGATCCCGTCCCGGGCCATGAACGCCTTGCCGACGACACCCTCCTCGTTGGGAGTGCCGAAGACGACCACCGTGCCGTCGACCTCGCCCGCCCGGATCGCCTGGGCGATCGCCAGAGCGGCGCCGACGCTGCCGGCTCCGAACAGGCTGTGGCCGCAGCCGTGCCCGGGGGCGCCCTGGACGAGGGGCAGGCGCTCGGATACGGCCTGCTGCGACAGCCCGCCAAGGGCGTCGTACTCGGCCAGGATCCCGATGACGGGTCTGCCGGACCCGAAGCGAGCCGTGAAGGCCGTGGGCATCTGCGCGACGCCCCGGTCCACCTCGAAGCCGGCCTCCTCGAGTACG
>CALZJC010000168.1 GCA_945787525.1 Thermoanaerobaculia bacterium
CCCGTGGCACGGCGAGGTGCGAACGCTCCTGGCCCAGACCTACCAGCGCCTCGGCCGCGCCGAGGAGGCCGCGCGCGAGCTCGAGGCGGCCGGCGCCTATCCCGACGCCACCCAGACCGCGGACCCGATCTATGAACGAGTCGAGGCCGAGGCGGTCACCTCGCTGGCGTACGTCAAGCGCGCCCGCCGGCTGGCCCGCCGGGGCCGGTTTGCCGAGGCCGAGAAACTGTACCGCAAGGTCCTCGAGATCCGGCCCGGCAACGCCGGCGACTACTCCAACCTGGGCGGCGCAGTGGCCGGTCAGGGCCGTGTCGACGAGGCGATCGGGCTGTACCGCAAGGCGCTCGAGCTGGACGACGACGACCCCTACGCGCTCAACAACCTGGCCATGGCGCTGGCGCAGAAGGGCGATCCGGAGAAGGCCATCGAGTTGCTCGGGCAGGCCGTGGCGATCGCGCCCGCCTACCCGGAGGCGCACCACAACCTGGGCCTCGTCCGGGCCGGCCAGCGCCGGTTCGCCGACGCCATCGAGCACTACCGCCAGGCCCTGACGCACAACCCCTCGTTCGCGCCGGCGCACAACGATCTGGGCACGGCGCTCGCCGCCCTCGGCGACCTGGACGGCGCCGGCAACCACTGGCGCCGGGCGCTCGACATCGACCCGCAGCAGCTGTCGGCCCTTTACAACTTGAGCGTGGCCCTCGGCCGCCGGGGCGATCACGCCGAGGCGATCACGTGGCTGCGGCGCGGCCTCGGAATCGCGCCCAACAGCTCGCGCCTGGTGTCGCTGCTGGCCTGGGAGCTGGCCACCGCGCCCGACGCGGCGCTGCGCGACGGCGCGGCGGCACTCGAGCTCGCCCGGCGCGCCTACGACGCCTACCCCGGGCAGCCGGCCGTGGGTGACGTGCTGGCGGCGGCGCTGGCCGAGGCGGGCCGCTTCGACCAGGCGATCGAGGCAGCCGAGCGCGCGGCGGCGCAGGCGCGCAGCGCCGGTCAGGGCGAGCTGGCGCTCCAGATCGGGACACGCCTCGCCAGCTACCGGCAGGGCCGGCCGTTCCGCCAGCCGGCCGCCGGCGCAGGCTGATGCGTGCGGGGACTGCGGTGCGACTCACCGGTCTGGCGCTCGCGCTGTCCTCCTGCGGCGAGCCGGTGAGCCCGCCGGCGCCGGCCGCGCCCACCGAGGAGGGCGCCTGGTTCACCGAGATCACCGCCGCGGCCGGCCTCGACTTCCGCCACGCCGCCGGCCAGCGCGACGACTACCGGATCACCGAGATCATGGGCTCGGGCGGGGCCCTTTTCGACTACGACGGCGACGGCGATCTCGACGTCTATCTGGTCGACGCCGACGACGACGGTCCGTCACCGAATCGGATGCTCCGCCAGGAGGCCGGCGGCCGTTTCGCCGACGTCACCGCGGCTAGCGGCCTGGGCGATCCCGGCGAAGGCACGGGGGCGGCGCTCGGCGACGTCGACAACGACGGCGACCTCGACCTGTTCGTCAGCAACGTCGGCCCGGACGCGCTCTACCTGAACCTGGGCGGCGGCCGGTTCGAGAACGTCACCGCCACCGCAGGTCTCGGCAACCCGGCCTGGTCTACCTCCGCCTGCTTCCTGGACTACGACGATGACGGCCGGCTCGACCTGTACGTCGCCACCTACGTCGATTTCGACCCGCAGAAGAGCTGCACCGACAAGGCCGGCAACCCGGAGTTCTGCGGTCCGACCGCCTACCGGGGCCTGCCCGACCTGCTCTACCGCGGCCACGGCGACGGCACCTTCACCGAAGTCGGCGGCGAGGCCTTCGTCAGCCGCCCGGTCAACAAGGGGCTGGGGGTCATCTGCGCCGACTTCGACGGTGACGCCCGGGTCGACGTCTACGTCGCCAACGACGGCGAGGTGAACCAGCTGTGGATGCGGACCGCTGCCGCCCCCGCCGCCGCGGCAAGCGGCGCCGCCTTCGAGGACCGCGCCCTGATCCTGGGAGCGGCGCTCAACCTGATGAGCCAGCCCGAGGCCAGCATGGGGGTGGCGGCGGGCGACGTCGACGGCGACCTCGACCTGGACATCTTCATGACCCATCTCGACCGCGAGACCAACACCCTCTACCGCAATCTGGGCGGCCAGATCGGCTTCGAGGACTTCACCGCCAGCTCGGGTCTGGGACCGGCCGGCCTCTCGCACACCGGTTTCGGCACGACGTTCTTCGACGCCGACCACGACGGCGACCTCGACCTGGTGGCGGTCAACGGCCGGGTGCGCCGCGGCGCTTCGTTGATGGGCCGGGCCGAGCGGCAGGCTGCCTGGCGGGTGGAGGCGTCGATGCCGCCGCTCCTGCGTGACTACGCCGAGCCCAACCTGTTCTTTGTCGGGGACGGCCGGGGCGGCTTTGTCGACGCCGCCGAGCGGGCGGGGCGGCTGACCGGCACCGTAGAGGTCAGCCGCGGGCTCGCCGCCGGCGATTTGGACGGCGACGGCGATCTCGACCTGCTGCTGACCACCTGCGGCGGCCCGGCGCGGCTGTACCGCAACGACACCCCCGCCAAGGGCCACTGGCTCAAGGTGCGGGCGGTCGACCCCGAGCTCTCGCGTGCGGTGCTAGGCGCCGTGGTCCAGGTACGGGCCGGCGGCAGCACCCAGATGCGCCCGGTGGTCTCGAACACCAGCTATCTGATGGCGATCGAGCCCGAGGTCCATTTCGGGCTCGGCGCAGCGGAGCGGTTCGACGGCATCACCGTCGTCTGGCCCGACGGCAGCCGCGAGGAGTTTCCCTCTGGCCCCGCGGACCGCATCGTCCAGCTGCTCAAAGGCGAAGGGAAAGGCGGATGAGAGTGTCGTACAGCGGGGCGCACCGGCAGGCCGGCCGCCGCGGCGCCCGATGGACCGGCTGGACCGCGGGCCTCTGTCTAGCGCTCTGCTGCTCGGCGCCCGCTTTCGCCCAGACCACCCGGGGCCAGTCGCTCGGCGCTATCGAGGGCATGATCCGCGCCGGCCGGCTGACCGAAGCCGAGCGGGCCCTGCGCTCCCTCACCTCGGCAGGGGCTACCGCCCAGGCCGACTATCTGCTCGGCTTCACCCTGCTCCAGCTCTACCGCTTCGACGAGGCCGAAGCGGCGCTGCGGCGCGCGGTCGAGCGCGATCCCCGGGCGCCATGGCTCCACGCCCTGGCCAAGGCGCTCCAGGAGCAGGGCAAGAACCTGGCCGCCATCGAGGCTCTCGACCGCGCTATCGCCCTCGAGCCGGACCCCGAGTACCGGTTCGCCCGGGCGATGTGCTCGCTCAACGTGGGGGACCTGGCGGGCGCCGAGGCCGACCTGGAGCGCTGTCTCGAAGAGCGGCCGGAGCATCCCGAGGCGCTCTACAACCTGGGCAAGCTGCTGGTCGACCGCGGGGAGTACGCCGCCGGCCTGGAGCCTCTGCGCGCTTGCCTGGAAGAGCAGCCGGGCCACCTCGAGGCGCGCTTTCTGCTCGGGCTGGCCGCCAGCCACACCGGCGATCCGGAGGCGGCGCGGGCGGCGTTCGAGGCCGTGATGGCCGCCGTCCCGGGCCACGTCGGGGCGCGCTACAACCTCGGCCGGGTGCTGATCCGGCTGGGCCGTCAGGAGGAAGGAGTGGCGCGGCTCGAGGAGTTCCGGTCGCTGAGCCGGCTGCGCGACCAGATCGACTTCTACCGCCAAGCGGTGAAGAAGAACCCCCGCAACCACGAGGGCAGGATCGCGCTGGCGCGGCTGCTGCTCGACGCCGGCCGCGGCGAGGAGGCGCTGCGCGAGATCCTGGCGGCGCGGCAGCTGGCACCGCGCGACCCAGCCACCTATCGCCTGCTGGGGGTCGCCTTCCGCCGGCTGGGCAAGGATGCCGACGCGCTGCGCGCCGAGGAGTTCGCCCTTCGGCTGGAGAGCGGCCGGTGAGAGCGGTGGCGCTGGTCGGTGTTCTGGCACTGGCCTGCGGGCCTTCCGACTCCGGTGACGGGCCGGCGCCGGCGGCCGCCCCCGCCGCCGCGCGGCCGGCGGCAGACGGAGCGACGTTCCGCGACGTCAGCGACCGAGCCGGACTCGACTTCCGGCATCTGCACGGCGGCACCGGCCGCAAGTACCTGCCCGAGATCATGGGTGCCGGGGGCGCCGCCCTGGACTACGACGGCGACGGCTGGATCGACCTCTATCTGGTGCAATCGGGGCCACTGCCCGGCGAGGACGCCGGGCCGCAGGACACGCGGGCGGTCAACCGGCTGTTCCGCAATCTCGGCCCTCGACCGGACGGCGAGATCTCCTTCGAGGACGTCACCGCCAGCTCCGGCGCCGGGATCGGCGGCTACGGCATGGGCGCCGTCGCCGCCGACTACGACGGCGACGGCGACACCGACATCTACGTGGTCAACCTGGGGCCCGACGCGCTGCTGCGCAACAATGGCGACGGCACCTTCAGCGATGCAACCGCAGCGGCGGGCATCTCGAGTCCACTCTGGGGCTCGAGCGCCGCCTTTTTCGACGCCGACCTCGACCGTGATCTGGACCTCTACGTCGTCAACTACCTCGACTTCACGCTGGAGAAGCACATCGACTGCGGCACCCCGTCGCGCGGCATCCTCTCCTACTGTCACCCGGACGTCTACGAGATGGCACCCGACGTCTATTTTCGCAACCGTGGCGACGGCACGTTCGAGGAGGCGACCGGCGAGGCCGGACTGGTGGACACCACGGGCAAGGGCCTGGGTGTGGTGGCGACGGACCTGACCGGCGACGGCTGGCCGGACGTGTACGTCGCCAACGACTCGACCCCCAATTTCCTCTTTCGCAACCGGGGCGACGGCACCTTCCTGGAGGCTGGCCTGCTGCTCGGCGTGGGCTACAACGAGGAGGGGCTGACCGAGGCCGGCATGGGCACCACCGTCGGCGATGTCAACGGCGACGAGTACCTCGATCTGTTCGTCACCAACCTGAGCGCCGAGACCAACGCGCTCTACCTCGGCGGGCCGCAGTTCTTCACCTACCAGACCCGCCAGGCAGGCCTGTTCTCCGGCTCCTACCTGCCCGTGGGCTTTGGCGCCGAGCTCGAGGACTGGGACAACGACGGCGACCTGGATCTGCTGGTGACCAACGGCCACGTCATCGACAACATCGAGCTCATCGACGACGCGCAGAGCTTCCGTCAGCCGTCGCAGCTCTTCTGGAACGACGGCGCCGGCCGCTTCACCGAGGCGGCGCCGGCGGCGATCGGGGGTCTGGCCGAGCCCCGGGTCGGCCGCGGCACGATCTCCCTGGACTTCGACAACGACGGTCGGCTCGACGTGCTGATCACCTTCAACAACGATCGGGCGCGCCTGTTCCGCAATGAGCTGTCCGGAACAGGCTCCTGGGTGGGCCTCGAGCTCGTCGAGCGTGCTGGCGGGATCGGCGGGCTGGCAAAGCTCGAGTCCGCCCGCCAGTCGATGCTGGCGGTGCGGACCGCCGGGTCGAGCTACCAGACCAGCGGCGACCCACGGCTGCGGTTCGGCCTGGGCGACGCAACTACGGCCGAACGCATCACCGTACGCTGGCCGGGCGGCGACCGGCAGGCGTTCGGCGGCCTCGCCGCCGGCAGCGACTACCGGCTCGACCGGCGCTAGCCTGCCCTTCTCACCGGCCGGAGCCGCTCAGTCGACGGCTGGCGGCGGCTCGGCGGCCGGCAGCGCCTCGATCGCCGGCTCCCACCAGCTCTCGCCGGGCAGAAACTCGTCGTCCTCGTGACCGCAGGTCGAGGCAACATGGTCCTTGCCGTACATCGGCTTGCCCTGGTGGCGATCAACGTAGCGCGGGTAGACCGAGCCGCAGGCCTTGCAGAAACGGCCCAGGATCCGGCCACGCCGCTCGTCGGGGAGGGTCGAGGCGGGCGCGGCACGAGGTACGCGGTAGACCATCTCAGGCCCCGATCAGCTCGGCCCGGGAGAAGAAGAAGGCGAGCTCGAGCGCCGCGTTCTCCGGCGAAAGCGACCCGTGGATGGAGTTCTTCTCGATCGAGCTCGCATACAGGGCCCGAATCGTACCCTCGTCGGCCTCCTCGGGATTGGTGGCGCCCATCACCCGGCGCAGACCGGCGACAGCGTCGTCACGCTCGAGGGCCGCGGCCATCACCGGCCCGCTGGTCATGAACTCCACCAGGCTGTCGTAGAAAGGCCTCTCGCGGTGCACTTCGTAGAACGCCCGCGCCTGGTCACGGCTCAGATGCAGCCGTTTGAGCCCCAAGATGCGAAAGCCCTCACCCTCGAGGTGGGCGAGGATCTTGCCGGCGTTGCCTGCCGCCACGGCGTCGGGCTTGATGATGGTCAGGGTCTGCTCACTCATCGCTGGTTCATCTCCATCAGTCCGGCTCTGGATCTCGAGCCGCTTCGTTCACTTCGTAGTGGGCCGAGGCGATCTGGAGATCGCCGTCGGCGTCATTCAGCAGGAAACCACTGCCGATCAGCTCGGCGCTCTCCTCCGGCCCGAGCATCAGGGCCGAGCCGGCCGCCAGCCCGAGGCCGAGTGAGACGCCCGGACTCTCCATGAGCCGGCGCAATCGGCGATCGTGGCCGGGATCGAAGTTGGGCTCGACCACACCCTCGGGCAGCCAGCCGAGACCGGGGATGGCGGCGCCGGCCTGGAGGCTGCGCGCCACGCGGCCGACCGCCTGGGCGGCGGCGGCGATCGCCACCACCATGCCGCCGGCGCCCAGCTTGGCGGCGATTCGCTCGAGCGCCGGCGATTCGCCCAGCACGTCGAGCAGCTCGTCGGTGACGCCGCCCCCGAGGTAGATCGTGCCGCAGCGGTCGATGCGCTCCAGGTTCTTCACCCGGCGGGCGTCGCGGGCGCGGTAGATCGGCACGGTCTCCACCTGGCGCTCGAACGTCTCCGCGAAGTAGGCCGCCAGATGGCGGCCGTAGTCGTCCGAGCCGCTGGCGGTGGGCACAAAGCCGATCGGGCCCTCCGGCGCCCTCTCCAGCCAGGCACGGTCGGCGATCAACGTATCGCCAAACGAGAATTCGCCGCCGCCGAGCAGCGCCAGCCAGCCGTCCCCCGGGAGTCGCCGCATGATCTGAACGTGCCGCAGAGGCGCGCCTAGCCGAGCACCCTGGCGACCGTCGACCCCATCTCGGCCGGTGACTCCGCGACATGGATACCGGCGGCGGTCAGGGCCTCCATCTTCTCGGCCGCGGTGCCCTTGCCGCCGGCGATGATCGCCCCGGCGTGGCCCATGCGGCGGCCCGGCGGCGCGGTGCGGCCGGCGATGAACCCGACCACCGGACGATCGTAGTTCTGCCGTATCCAGGCGGCCGCCTCTTCCTCGGCCGTGCCGCCGATCTCGCCGATGAGGATCACCGCCTCGGTCGCCGGATCGTCGGCAAAGGCCGCCAGACAGTCGATGAAGCTGCTGCCGTTGATCGGGTCACCGCCGATGCCGATGCAGGTGGTCTGGCCGAGCTCGAGATTGGTCAGCTGCCAGACCGCCTCGTAGGTGAGGGTGCCGGACCGGCTGATCACGCCGACCCGGCCGGAACGGTGGATGTGGCCGGGCATGATGCCGATCTTGGCCATGCCCGGCGAGATGACTCCGGGGCAGTTGGGCCCCACCAGACGGGTCGGGTGGTCGCGCAGGAACGCCTTCACCTTCAGCATGTCGGCCACCGGCACGCCCTCGGTGATGCAGACCACCAGCTCGACTCCGGCGGCCGCCGCCTCCATGATGGCGTCGGCGGCGAACGGCGGCGGCACGAAGATCATCGAGGCGTTGCAGCCGGTCGCCTGGCGCGCCTCGGCCACCGAGTCGTAGACCGGGATGCCGTCGACCTCCTGGCCGCCCTTGCCCGGCGTCACGCCGGCGACGACGTCGGTGCCGTACTCGCGGCAGCCGAGGGCGTGAAAGCGACCCTCGCCGCCGGTGATGCCCTGGACCAGCAGCCGGGTC
>CALZJC010000169.1 GCA_945787525.1 Thermoanaerobaculia bacterium
CCATGGACATGCCGTAGGCGCCGGCCGAGAAGACCGCCAGCAGGTCGCCGCGCTCGAGCGGCGGCAACGACCGGTCGCGGGCCAGGAAGTCGCCGGTCTCGCAGATCGGGCCGACGACGTCGCAGGCCCTGAAGCCGGGGCCCGCCTGATTGTCGGCCCGTCGCGGCGCCGGCCCCTGCCAACGCACCGGCCAGGCGAAGTGGAACGCCCGGTAGAGGGCCGGACGGATCAGGGTGTGCATGCCACCGTCACAGATGACGAAGGTCTTCGCGTGACCGCGCTTGATGTGTTGCACGCGCGTCAGCAGCACCCCCGAGTTGGCCAGGATCGAGCGACCGGGCTCGAGCAGCACCTGCAGACCGCGGCGGGTGCGCTCCTCGAGCAGCGGCACGATGCGCTCGGCGTAGGTCTCCAGCGGCGGCACGTCGCCCTCCTCGTACTCCACCGGCCAGCCGCCGCCAAGGTTGAGCACCGCAATCGGGTGGCCGCGCCGCTCGAGCTCGTCGATCAGGTCGAGCAGCACCGCGATCGCCTCGGCGTAGGGCTCGACCTGCGGCACCGGGGAGCCGATGTGAACGTGCAGACCGCGAAGCTCCAATCCGGGCCGGCCGGCCCAGGCGTCGAACATGCCCGGGATGCGGTCGGCGTCGATGCCGAACTTGTTCTCCTCTTTGCCGGTGGTGGTGTACTCGTGGGTGTGGGGATCGACGTCCGGATTGACCCGCAGGCAGGCGCGCGCGGTGACGCCCTGTTCGGTGGCGAGGCCGGCGATTGCCGCCAGCTCGCTCTCGGACTCGACGTTGAACAGCCCCACCGGGCCACGCGTCGCTGGGTCGGCGGCGCCAAAGGAGGCGGCGGCCCGACGCATCGGGCTGAATCGCCCGTCGAGGGCCGCCCGGATCTCGTCGTCGGTCTTGCCGACACCGGCGAAGACGATCTCGGACATCGGGGTGCCCGACAGCCAGGCGCGCTCCAGCTCACCGCCCGAGACCACGTCCATACCGGCGCCGAGCTCGCGCAACAGCCGGCAGAGATGCAGGTTGGGACTCGCCTTGACGGCGTACCGGAGCTTCGCGCCGAGCGGCCTGAAGAGCGAATCCAGCCGCCGGTAGGCGGCGCGGATGGCGGTCGCCGAGTAGACGTAGCTGGGCGTGCCGACAGCGTCCGCGATCTCGGGCAGGGGAACGCCGTCGGCGCGCAGCACGCCGTCGCACCAGTCGAATCCGCTCACCTTCGAAGTATAGCGGCGCTCAGAAGCCAGCCGGCCGGGTGTCGGCCTGCGACGATGGACAGCAGTCAGGCGCAGAGCAGGCTGCCGTGGCCTGCCGACGATCCAGCCCGACACGCCCATCAACACGCGCCAGGGCAGGCCGCCGAGCCAGAAGATGCCGGCCAGGACGCAGGCCAGCTAGACGAACAGCGAGGTGGGTTCGGCGATCATCAGATCTTGATGAAGATCTTCCTTCGGTAGAGCACTGCCATGAGCCCCAGCCAGACCGTGACGAACAGGAGCGCCCAGACGAGCGAGGCGAGCTTGCCGGGCAGCCACGAGGCGAGCAGCCCACCGTACAGCCAGCTCTTCAGCGTCACCGCCTCCGCCTCGCCGCCCTGCCACCGGATCCTGGCGAGGAGCCGCGCCATGAAACCGCTGCCAACGAAGGCGACGATGGAGTTCTTGCCCAGGACGTCGAACGGCAGAGCCCAGCCGTCACGCTGCCGGAGGTCGACGAAGTAGAAGGTCACGGCGAGCACTACCAGCGCGAAGCCGCTGGTGAACACGACATAGGTGCTGGTCCAGAGGTTCTTGTTCAGCGGCATCCAACCGGCCAGAGCCAGGCCGCCCGCCAGCAGCAGACCGCCCCAGACGAACAGACCGATCAGCTTGTCCCTCGCCTCACGGCCCGACCGCAGCCACTCGCCGGCGAAGATCCCGGCCAGCGCCGAGACCACGGCCGGAACCGTGCTGAGAACGCCCTCGGGATCGGCCGGGCCCGGCGCATACCGCCAGACGTGGTCGCCGAGCAAAGCGGCGTCGACATAGCCCGCCAGGTTGCCGGCGGCGCTCAGGTCACCAGCACCGTGACCGGGCACCGGCACGAGCTTCAGCGCCAGCCAATAGCCGGACAGCAGGCCGGTCGAGAGCATCAGGCGACCGCGAGCCTCGAGGTGCAGAAAGGCGAGCGACGCAAAGAGGTAGACCAGGGCGATGCGCTGCAGCACCCCCGGAAGCCGCGCGGTGGACCACTCCCTGCCGACGAAGGGGAACCAGTTGAGCAGCAGCCCAAGCGCCAGCAGGATCAGCGTGCGGCGAACGATCTGCCGGTAGAGCGGTCCCCGTTCACCGCCGGCCTCCTCGAGTCGCCGGGCGAACGCGTAGGGGATGGCAACACCGACCGCGAAGAGGAAGAAGGGGAAGACCAGGTCGGTCGGGGTCCAGCCGTGCCATTCGGCGTGCAGCAACGGCGCGTAGGTGCTGCCCCGGTCGCCCGGGTTGTTGACCAGAATCATGCCGGCGATGGCGGCGCCGCGGAAGACGTCGAGCGCGCGCAGCCGGCCGCCGATCGTTCCGGTCATCGCCCCAAACCACCTGCCGGTTGCGAGAGAATGGGGCCATGAGCCTCGCTCGATTCGCCCTCGGTCTCGGGCTGTCCCTGCTGCTGTCCGGCTGTACCGCCTCGGCGCGCTTCGCCCGCAGCGTGCTGCCGCCTGGAGTCGCCGGCCCTGAACCGCACATCAGCCGCGAGCACTCGATGGTGATCGACGAGGAACGGATCCGCCTGACCAGGGACTACCTGCAGATCCACAACCCCGCTCTCCTCGCCGAGCTGCCGGATGCGAACCTGCCGGAGTCGATCTCGTTCGAGCCGCGTTTGCTGGTCGTGCATTTCACCGCCATCCCGACGCTGACCGAGACCTTGGAGACCTTTGACAAGCTCCATATCGGGCCGGATCGCGAGCTGATCCGGCGCAACGGCCTGCTCAACGTCGGCATCCAGTTCGTGGTCGACCGCGACGGCACGATCCACGCACTCTACCCGGAGACGATCATCGCCCGGCACGTCATCGGACTGAACCACGTGGCGATCGGCATAGAGAACGTCGGCAACGGCGATTTGCGGCGGCGCCGCGCCGGGGCGCCGCTCACCGAGGCACAGCTGGAGGCCAACGTCGCCCTGGTGCGACACCTGGTCGACCGGCATCCGTCCATCGAGTACATCATCGGTCACTCGGAGTACCGCCAGCTCGAACACCGCGCTCATCCGGCGCACGAGCTCTTCCATGAGGAGCTGCCCGCCTACCGCACCGAGAAGAGCGACCCTGGGAGGCGGTTCATGAGGCGGCTGCGACGCAGGCTCAGGCGGAGCGCGGGGGGCCCGGTTGGCTAGACCGACGCGCGCCGTGGTGGACCTGGCGGCGGTCGAGAAGAACTACCGCCTGGCCGTCGAGCTGGCGCCCGGGACCAGAACCGTCGCGGTGGTCAAGGCCGACGGCTATGGTCACGGTGCCGCCGAGGTGGCCGGCGCCCTCGCCGCCCGGGCCGACGCTTTCGGCGTCGCCAGCCTCGAGGAGGCCCTGGCCCTGCGCCGGGCGGGCATCGCCAAACCGATCCTTCTCATGGCCGGCTTCTTCGCCGCCGACGAGCTCGACGAGTTGGCCCACCAGCGGCTCGACACCGTGGTGCACTGCCGCGAACAGCTGGAGATGCTGCTCGCCGCCCGGCTCGATGGTCCGCTGCGGGTCTGGCTCAAGATGGACTCCGGCATGCACCGGCTGGGACTGGCCCCCGAGAGCTTCGGCGATGCCTACCGGTGCCTGCGCGCCGCGCCCCAGGTGTCGGAGATCGTGCTGATGAGCCATTTCGGCTGCGCGGACGAGACGGACAACGAGTTCACCGTCCGCCAGAACGACCGCTTTCGGCGCTGGACACGGGAGATCGAAGAGCCCACCAGCCTGGCCAACTCGGCCGCCGTGCTCGCCTGGCCGGACTGCCACGGCGACTGGATTCGTCCCGGCATCATGCTCTACGGCATCTCCCCCCTCGATCGGCCGACGGACGCGGTGGCGCGCCTCGAGCCGGCGATGGAGCTGGTGTCCGAGATCGTCGCCGTGCGCGAGCTCCGGGCCGGTGAGGCGATCGGCTACGGCGGACGCTACGTCTGCCAGCGCTCCACCCTGGTCGGCGTGGTCGCCGCCGGCTACGGCGACGGCTACCCACGCCACGCCCCCGACGGCACGCCGGTGCTGGTCAACGGCCGGCGAGCGCGGCTGGCCGGGCGTGTCTCCATGGACCTGATCACGGTGGACCTCGAAGGCCTCGGTGACGTCGCGGTGGGCGACCCGGTGGAGCTCTGGGGCAAGTCGCTGTCGGCTCGCGAGATCGCGAACGCCTGCGGCACGATCGCCTACGAGCTGTTCACCGGCGTCACCAGCCGGGTGCCGCGCGCCTACCGCCGCTAGCCTGCCCTTCCCACCGACCCTCTGCGCAACTCGTCGTCGCCGGACCCCTGGTGGTGGCCTCACCGGGGAGTGCAGTCCAAGTGTAATAGTCTTCTCCGCTGAAGAAAGCGAGACGACCATGCGACGAAGCCTGCTGCTGCTCTCGATCCTCCTCGGCGCCCCGCTGGCCGCCGCCGACTCCGAGCCCGATGCCTGGTGGCCGCAATGGCGCGGCCCCCTGGGCACCGGCGCCGCGCCGGCCGCCGACCCGCCGACGCGCTGGAGTGAGAGCGAGAATCTGCGCTGGAAGATCGCCCTGCCGGGGCGCGGCCATGCCTCGCCGGTGATCTGGGGGGATCGGATCTACCTGACCACGGCGGTGGCGGCCGAGGATGGGGCCGTCGCCGCAGAGACGGAGCCGGGTCGGCGACGGCGGGGCATCGCGGTCGGCGGGCCGGTCCGCTTCGTGGTCATGGCTCTCGACCGCACCACCGGCGAAACCGTCTGGCAGCGCACGGCCCGAGAGCAGACCCCCCACGAGGGAACCCACCAAGACGGCAGCTGGGCGTCGGCATCGGCGGTGACCGACGGTGCGCGGGTCTTCGCCCACTTCGGCTCCCGCGGCCTGTACGCCTACAGCGCCGGCGGCGACAAGCTGTGGGAGAAGGATCTCGGCGACATGGCCACCCGCAACGGCTTTGGCGAGGGCGCCTCGCCGGCGCTATTCGGCGAGACCCTGGTCGTCAACTGGGACCACGAGGGCGATTCGTTCATCGTCGCCCTCGACGCCGGCAGCGGCCGGGAGCTGTGGCGGCGCGAGCGGGACGAGGTGACCTCATGGTCGACGCCGCTGGTGGTCGCCGCGGGCGGCCGGCCGCAGGTGGTGGTCGCCGCCACGGGCCGCACCCGCAGCTACGACCTGGAGAGCGGCGCGACGCTCTGGGAGTCGGCCGGCATGACGACCAACACGATCCCGTCGCCGGTCTACGACGACGGCCTGGTCTTCGTCACCAGCGGCTTCCGCGGCAACTCGCTGCAGGCGATTCGCGTGGCGGCGGCGCGCGGCGACATCTCGGACAGCGAGTCCATCGTCTGGGCGCACGACCGCGACACGCCCTACGTGCCCTCACCGGTCCTCTACGATGGCATCCTGTACGTGCTGAAGCACAACAGCGGCATCCTGACGGCCTTCGACGCCGCCACCGGCAAGATCCACTACGGCCCGGAACGGCTGCCCGGCATCGGCGGCGCCTACGCCTCGCCGGTGGCCGCCGGCGACCGGATCTACGTCGCCGGCCGTGACGGCACGACGCTGGTGCTGGCGGCCGGGCCCGAGTTCAAGGTGATCGCCGAGAACCGGCTGGACGACGGCTTCGACGCCTCGCCGGCGCTGGCCGGCAAAGACCTGCTGCTGCGCGGCCGCGGCCACCTCTACTGCTTGACCGAGCAGCCCTAGCCTGACCTTGTGGTCGAGGATGTCGAGCAGACAGTGCCCGTTCAGCAAGCGGGCGCCAAGAGCATAATTTCGGTCTTTTTTTCATATTCTTGCTGATATTCACCTCTCCGCACGCGTTGCGGTCATAACCGCCGCCAGCGGTCCGCGCATTCGTGCAGCTCGGACAAGTCGTTATTTTCCAACCCTTTGCGGACATGCTCCGACGTTATCCGGAGCGCTCGGGGTCCCCATCGCGGAAAAGAACGATCGCCGCGTGAGTGGCACGGAGCTTGCTGTAACCATCTCGTGTCTTGTGTCTCGCGTGAGGGCGAAAGCCGCTAGGCCGACCATGAATCCGAAGACAGCCATCACCCGTTCCGGGCAGGCCCGCTGGCTGGCGCGGCGCCATTTCCTCGCGCCGCACAGCCAGGTCGCCCTTCGATCCCGAGAGCCCCTGCGCCGCCACACCCGCTACGGCACGCGCAACCTGCAGGTCGAGTCGCCGGTGTACGGATGGGCGATCAACCTGAGCGAGTCCGGGCTCTGCCTGGAGTCGCTGGGCGAGCTCGTGGCCGGCGCCGAGTACACCTTTCGCCTGAGTTTCGGATCGAGCTTCCTGAGTCTTCCCGGCCGGGTGGCCTGGTGCCGCCTGGACCGTAGCGAAATGACCCGTCAGGGCTCTGTAGAGGTCTACCAGACCGGCATCGAGGTCGCCCCGGAGGTGTCCAGCGAAACCTGGCTGGATGCGGTGGGGCGACTCACCGGCGTGACCCTACGCGCCTGAAATCGTCACGTCCTGGCCAACCGTTGCCTCCGCGCCGCCGCCGCGCGGGGCGCAAACTTTGCCTCCCGGCAGGCGTAAGACCCGGCATGGACCGACCGCCTGCCGCCTCGGCCTCGTGGGTTCTGCTGGCACTGGCGATGGCGGCGCCGGCGCTGCCGGCGACCGCGCCGGGGCCGGAAGGATCCATCGAGATCCGACGCGTCAGTGACGAGATCGTCATCGACGGCCGGCTCGACGAGCCCGCCTGGAACGGCGCCGCGACCGTCGACAGGTGGTACGAGACCAGACCCGGCGACAACGTCGAGCCCAAGGTCCGGAGCCGCGCCTACCTGGCCTATGACGACCGGTTTCTCTATGCCGGTTTCGAGTTCGAGGACAAGACGCCGCAGGGCATCCGCGCGCCGCTCGCCAACCGCGACAACGTGCCCAGCTACACCGACTACGGTGGCGTCATCGTCGACGCCAACAACGACGGCCGCACCGCTCAGATGTTCCTGGCCAACGCTCGCGGCATCCAGTACGACGCCCTCACCAGCGACGCCTCGGGCGAGGACTCCTCGCCGGACTTCTTCTGGGACAGCGCCGCCCGCGTCTCGGAGGACGGCTGGGTGCTCGAGATGCGCATCCCGTTCTCGTCGCTGCGCTATACCGAGAGCGACCCCGAGCGCTGGGGCATCATGCTCTACCGCAACTACCCACGCGAGTTCCGCTACCAGATGTTCACCTCGCGTCTACCGCGCGACTCGACCTGCTTCATCTGCAACGTCAAGCCGCTGACCGGGCTCACCGGACTGCCCTCGGGGGACCACTGGGTGGCGGCGCCCTATCTGAACGCCAACCGCGTCGACGAGCCTCGCGACGGACTGGGCACACCGCTCGAGTCGGGCGACGGCACGGGCGAGATCGGCCTCGACGCCAAGTGGCTGCCCAACCCGGATACGGCGCTCGACCTGACGCTCAACCCCGATTTCTCACAGATCGAGTCGGATGTCGCCCAGATCGGCGCCAACGAGCGCTTTGCCCTGTTCTTTCCCGAGAAGCGGCCGTTCTTCCTCGAGGGCTCCGACCTGTTCGAGACGCCGCTCAGGGCGGTCTACACCCGCACGTTCACCGCGCCGCGCTGGGGAGGCCGTGCCACGGGCTCGTTCGGTGACAACAGCTACACCTTCCTCGCCGGAGAGGATCGCGGCGGCGGCAGCGTCATTCTGCCGGGCACCAACTCCTCCGACCTGGCAGACCAGGACTACCGGTCGTCGGTCATGATCGGGCGCTTGCGGCGCGACATCGGCAAGTCGTTCATCAGCGCCCTGTATACCGGCCGCGAGATCGACGGCGGCGGTCACAACCGGGTCTTCGGCCCGGATTTCCGTTGGCAGGTGGGCGAGCACGACGTCGTCTCCGGCCAACTCCTGTTCAGCGACAGCCGCACCCCCGAACGGACCGACCTGGCGGACGAGTGGGACGGGCGCGAGCTGTCCGGGCACGCCGCCGAGCTCTGGTGGTACCGCCAGACCAAGACCTGGGACTACTTCACGCTGTACAACGACATCGGCGAGGGGTTCCGGGCCGACAACGGCTTTGTCCCCCAGGTCGGGTACCGCCGCGGCTTCGCCGAGGTGGGCCGCAGCTTCTACCCCGAGGACAAGCCGATCTCCCGGCTGCGTCTCTTCGCCTTCAGCCAGCACTCCGAGGACCGGGAGGGCAACCTGCTCTTCCGCGAGATCGTGCCGGGCTTCGGCTTCGACGCCAAATGGAACTCCTTTGTGCGCCTCGAGCTCCGCTTCGACGAGGTGCTGGCGATCGAGAAGACGTTCAGGCGCCAGCGCATCCGCCCGACGTTTCTCATCCGTCCGGGCGGCATCTTCTCGCAGATCTTCCTGCGTGGCACCTTCGGCGACGAGGTCGATTTCGCCAACGACCGACTGGGCGAAGGAGCCACGGTCGAGCTGGGCCTCAACATCCGGCCCAGCGACCATCTCGAGCTGGCACTGGACGCCAACCGGCGGTGGCTCGACGTGGTAAACGAGGACGGCCTCGCGGGGCGTCTTTTCACCGCCGACGTGCAGCGCTGGCGCGCCACGTACACGCTCAACGCGCGATCCTGGCTGCGCCTCATCGGCCAGTGGGTCGAGACCGAGCGCGACCCGCGCCTGTACATCGACGAAGTCGACGCGAAGAGCCGCTTCTTCGGCGGCTCGGCCGTCTTCGCCTACAAGCTCAACTGGCAGACCGTGCTGTTCGTCGGCTATGGCGACAACCGCGAGCTGGACGAGCTGGAACGGCTCGAGCGGGCCGACCGGCAGCTGTTTCTCAAGCTCTCGTACGCCTTCCAGGGCTAGCCTGCCCTTCTCACCGATCGTCGCAGCGAAACGTTGTAGCTGTCTGAAGATGCAAGACTTGCGACCGAGGGCACCGCAAGCGTGCTCGAAGCACGCTGAGGATGCCCGACCGGAGCGTAACGCCGCAGATTCAGCTAGGGCTTGACCTGTATCTCCTCGATCTCCTGGCCGAGCCTCTCCCGCCCACGTGCCAGCTTGTCGAGGTCTCGTTGCAGCTCTTCGCGACGCTCCTCTGAATCGGACTCGTCGAGCTCTCGACGTAGCTCGCTCAGGCGCTCGTCCGCGGCACGCAATGCGTCCTCGAGCTGCTCGATCGTCTTGGCCTTGCGGCCTTCGTCGAAGGTGTCGGCCTCGGGCCCGGGGCCGAGCGACTCGGTGGGCTCGGGCTCTGCGGTAACCGAGGGGATGAACCGGCGCTCCTCGGCCAGCACACGGTGGTTCATGAAGGCCGGCGAGACGATCTCGACGCCACCAGCGTGCAGCGCGTCCAGCACCCGGCACTTGAGGTTCGACTTCATGGTCAGCAGCTCCGCGGTCTTCATCAGCTTGCCGCTGACGCGGTAGAGGATCGAGAAATCTCCCAGCTCCAGCACGTAGACGTAGGGCTTCTCCAGACCGGCGCTCGTCGCCGCCTCGAAGAGCAAGCGCTCGACCTCGGCCCGCGGCACGTCGTAGCCGAGCGACACCTGGGCGCTGATGAAGGTCGGCTCACGTTGCCCACCAGCGTCGTCGAAGAGAAGGCCAGAATGGCGGTGAACAGGATACCGAGGAACTTCAGAACCTGATCGCGGACCGGGTCCTTGAGAGTCAGGGTGACGGCAACGAGCGCCGCGACGGTCAGGCCGACGAGAATCGAGTGACGGATGAACGATGTCACCCGGCGCTTGTGCTCCAGCCGTCCGAGCACCAGCCTGGTCAGCAAGATGACGATCAGAGCGCCGCCGGCGACCATGCCGGTCTCGGAGCCAAAGGCCTCGATCAGTCCGATGTCGCCGGCCTGCTGCTGGATCGCTGAAGGCTGGTCCGTTCCATTCGAGACCCTATCAGCAGCCTGCGAGACGTCGAGCCGCGACCGCTCTCAACGGCGGCTCGACCATCGCGATAGCCTCCCGGGCGCCCGAGGCGTGTCAGTCGGACCAGGTCATGCCGCGCAAGGCGCGATCCGGCCAGGTGATGCTCTCGAGGGCGGAATCCGACCACGTCATGCCCCGCAGCGCGCTGTCCGACCACGTCATGCCCCGCAGCGCACTGTCCGACCAGGTCATGCCCCGCAGCGCACTGTCCGACCAG